>JAMWBX010000227.1 GCA_023818725.1 Candidatus Omnitrophota bacterium | reverse complement strand
CTCTATCTCTATTTCTTCATCCCTTTCTCATTCTATTCCAGGCACAAATAATACAAGCGTGTTCAGTAACATTTTAGATATATTTATATTATATCTTTAGACAATAATTTTCAATTAAAGATAAAAATTCTTGAATGGTCTTGGAATTGATAAAGGTAATATTTTCGCCGAAAGTGGCCTTAAAACTAACCCTTCAACTCCTGCCTCCTTCTCAATTAATTTTAGTGCCTTTAAATATTGGGATTTCGGACGTTGACCAAGAACTTCGCCTGTGACTATAAAATCTGCACCCACTTCTTCCATAAATTTTTTTGCACGCTTCAACATTAAGATTCTGCAATCAATGCAGGGGTTCAAATTTTTCCCGTATCCATACTTAGGATTCTTCAGAATCTGTAAAAACTCTTCGCCAAGGTATTGCATCTTAATCTTTATTCCAAACTGATCTACCATCTTTTTTGCAACCGACTTACATCCTTTCAACCTGTTGCATCTACAAAAAGGCGTTAAATAATTTACAGCAATAACTTCTATTTTCTGCTCAAGAACAATCTTTGTCGCAAGGGTGCTATCCAGACCACCCGAAAGTAAAGAAACTGCCTTTTTTTTCACATCATTAAGAACATTCCTTTCCATATTTTTCAACTTTTCCTTCTTCGCAGTAACTTTTTTCCAAATATTGATCAAAATGTTTCCGTACACTCAGTTTTAAAGTTTTCTTCCTCATTCTTTTTGTTTTCAGTTATTTACAGCCGTTTATAAATTTAGACGATTGTGTCGTCATATCGATAATAATTTTATCCTAACTTTTATCCATTTTGTAGTATGGTTTAATTTCTTAATTATATCCGTAAAGCTGTTGTCAAACTTCACTATAAAAAACAATAAAATAGGCTTTTTTACGCTTTAACTGGAAAAGGAACAATATATGATTCTGTCAACTTCGCCATGAATTGGCATAGAACAGGCGGATTTTTCAATGCTTTTAACTCCCTTGAAAAATTTCTTGATGGTGCTAAAATAATGCCAATTTTTTTAACAATCAGAAAACAGGGAGGAAAATATGTTTTTTAATCTGGTTATGCTAGTCAGCATCGCTGGTATTGCAATTGCGTTTTTGTTTGCTTTCGAAGTCCTGAGAAAAGATGCAGGAAACGAAAAAATGCAGGAAATCGCCAATGCAATAAAAGAAGGCGCAGGCGCGTTTCTAAAAAGGCAATACACAACCATTGCCATTTTATCAATCGCACTGGCTGTAATCATATTTCTTATTTATGCTTCAAGCGGCAAATTTTCCTATGGCTGGCACACATCAATTGCCTTTATTCTTGGAGCTTTTTGCTCATCAATCTCAGGTTATGTTGGAATGTACATATCCGTCAGATCTAATTCACGCGCGGCATCCGCCGCAGGTAGAAGCATGAATGAAACACTGGTCACTGCTTTACGAGGTGGTGCAGTTTCAGGAATTCTTGTGGTTGCGCTTTCACTGCTCGGTGTTGCAGGCATTTTTCTACTTTATGGTGGAGCTGCAAAACCCACTGAAGTTCCCCTTTTGATCGTCGGTTTCGGATTTGGAGCGTCATTTGTCGCTCTTTTTGCACAGCTCGGCGGTGGTATTTACACAAAAGCCGCGGATGTGGGAGCGGATCTTGTCGGAAAGGTCGAAGCTGGAATTCCTGAGGATGATCCGCGTAACCCGGCGGTTATTGCAGACCTTGTCGGAGACAATGTGGGCGATTGTGCTGGTCGTGGCGCAGATCTTTTTGAATCAACCGCTGCTGAAAACATTGGTGCCATGATTCTTGGTATAGCGCTATACAATGTCTTCGGGATTTACGGAATTATATTCCCACTTGTTGCCCGCGCCTTTGGACTTATTGCATCCATCATAGGAATTATTTCTGTAAAAGTAAGAGAAGATGAAGATCCTATCAGGGGGCTTAATCGCGGGTATTTTGTGACAACAATACTTGCAACAGCAGGATTTTGGCTCTCAACCAAACTGCTTCTTACGCAATACCACACATTGTTTTTCATTTGCGGTCTTATTGGAATTCTGACAAGCTACGCATTTGTCGTAATAACACAGTACTATACAGAATATAGATACAGGCCGGTTCAGTCCATAGCAAGGGCATCTGAAACAGGACCTGCGACCAATATCATCTCAGGGTTTGCGGTTGCTCTGGAATGCACGGGAATTCCAATTATTGTAATTTCAATAGCTTTACTTCTGGCATTTTTCCTTGGACAGGCAACAGGACTTTCTGATGGGGGTCTATACGGCACTGCTGTCGCAACCATGGGAATGCTTGCGCCCTGCGCATACATTTTAGCCATGGACACATTCGGACCAATCACAGATAACGCAGGGGGAATTGTTGAAATGGCAGGGGCATCCGCAGATATAAGAAGAAGGACAGACAGACTTGATGCTATCGGTAATACCACCAAAGCGTTGACAAAGGGGTATGCCGTGGGTTCTGCTGCGCTTGCTGCATTTTTATTATTCTCTGCATATCTTACAGATGTTCACATTAAGTCTGTAGATATTGCAAAGCCAGTCGTTTTTATCGGCGCAATGATTGGTGCCGTACTGGTATTTGTGTTTTCCGCTTTTGCAATCAGAGCTGTTGGTAATGCAGCATACTACATTATTAACAACGTGAGAAAGCAATTTAAAGAGAAACCAGGAATACTTGAAGGAAAGGAAAAACCCGATTATGCTCAAGCGGTCGATATCTGCACAAGAGGCGCGCTGAAGGAAATGATTCTTCCCGGATTGACGGTTGTTATTGTTCCGCTTCTTGTAGGAGTGCTTCTCGGACCAGAGGCGGTTGGCGCAACTTTGATGGTGGGCACCATAGCAGGAAGTATACTGGCGCTGGTCCTAAATAATGGAGGTGGAGCGTGGGACAACGCAAAAAAGTTTATTGAAGCAGGTGCTTATGGCGGTAAGGGTTCTTTTGCCCATAAAGCAGCAGTTGTTGGAGATACTGT
>JAMWBX010000226.1 GCA_023818725.1 Candidatus Omnitrophota bacterium | reverse complement strand
GGGAAGATCGTAAGAAATGAGAGGGTAAGGATAAGAGCAAAAGAGAAAAGGGTATAATAAAATAACTTAAAAGAAATAAAAAAGAAAAATAAATTTTGACAGATTTATTAAGAGAAGTGGTAGGAAAGGATTTTACTTTTAGCCATTGTTATGTTAAGATAGAGGAAGAAAACAAGGAGGTTCGAGAGTGTTAAATTTTAACCATAACTTGAATCCAGGGCAAATAAATAATAATCGAGGAGGCAGAAAATGAAAAGAAAAATTTTAGCAGTTCTAATTTTTTCATTAGTGCTAACTAGATTATTACACTCATCTGCAGGACAAAATGCGCCATTCAGATATGTCTTTGCAAAAGCATATCATGTTTTACCTGGCACACACAATAATGAATCAGGTTATTTTTCTCTATGTGAAGGACTTGACGGAAAAATCTACATCGGCACAGCAAAATACAATGAAAACTCTTATCTAGTGGAATTTGACCCTTATACAGAAAGACAGAAAATTGTTATTGATACCCATAAAGTATGCGGTATTAATGCAACCGGTTATGCAGCCCAGGCAAAAATACATACAAAAAACTTTGTCGGGAAAAGCGGAAAAATTTATGTTGGCAGCAAGCAGGGATATCGTTCTAAAGGAGACACCTCAGAATATCCTGGTGGTTATGTTATGGTTTATGACCCATCAACCCAAAAACCAGAATCACTTGGAATGCCATATCCAGGTCAGGGTGTAATAGATGTTGTTGCAGATGAAGAAAGAAATCTGATTTATGTTGTTACCTGCGAAGATCAGCATTGGATGCTTTACGATATGAAAACAAAAAAATATAAAGAACTCGGTCCAATACTTGTGCCCTATGCAACAACCTTAATTGATGGAAAAGGTAGAGCTCACGCGATAACAAAAGATTTCAAAATTGCGACATATGACCCTTCTACTGATAAGGTGTTTGTTCGACCAATGATTATATCCGGTAAAATTTTCAAGAAACCAGAAGGAAAGGGCTATGCAATACCATACTGGGTTCTGGCGCAGGATAAAAAAAGTGCCTATATGACGATGATGAGTTTTCCAGATCTTTATAAAATAGATCTCTCTTCAACAGGTAATGCAGTGAAAGCAAAAAATCTTGGAACAATGATAAAAGGAAAAAATCCTGACTCTCGCAGTTCTCTCTGCCTCCATCCTGATGGAAATGTCTATTGCCTTTGGATGATTAACAATGAAACAGGCTTTGGTTCCGGTTATCTCCACCATCTTGTAAGATACAATGTTAAGAAAAATAAAATGGAAGACCTCGGTGTAATTGCAATAGAAAATCCTGACTATTTTGATTTCAGTGCAGGTATTGATGGAAAACCAAAGCCATTTACACATGGTTTTCATAAACTTCCTGATGGAACCTTAACACCGCTTTATGTGCATCAGGCAATGATTGCAACACAAGATGGCACCCTTTATGCAACTGTATTATACCCGTTTACATTGCTTAGAATTGATGATTTCAGGCTCCCGGAAAAAAATTTAAAGCCTGCTGACAGAAATTACGCAGCAACGCAATACTGCAAAGCAGTCCTTGATGCCTGCGACAGGGTTGAATCAAATCTTTCAGAAATCAGCAAAGTCGCAGAGATTGTCGCAGAAAGGCATATGAAAGGTGGATTAATAGGTTTTTATCCAATTGTTTATCAGGGACTTCAGGATGAACTCTGGGGCCGTAGCGGCTCAATGGTCAATATGGGCGTTCATAGGCCTTCTAAAAGAAATAGAACAGAAGAAGAAAAAAAACTGGATGTTTCAATCATTGGCTGGCAGACAAAACCGGTTGGGAAAGATGAAGCGTTAAGAATGAAGACATTTAAGGAAAGGGGCGGATACATTATTGGATTTGGCCCGAAAGACCTTCCTGAACTGGCAGAACAGGTGCAGCTGTGTGATGTGTGGTTTGACACAGGCGCAGGAATAGATGATAGATGCGTCAATCTTCTGGATGACTCAAAGGCAGGACGTACCAATCATCTTGTTAATGCTTTGAATGCGTGGGCTTTAGCAGCAGAGATTTTTTCAGCGATCACAAGGAAAGGCCATACTCCTGCGATGTGGAAGTCATACGTCTATAAGGATGGCAAAGAATGGGGAAACCAGTTTCTATTTAAACAACAGTTTATGGATCAATATCCTGTTAAACCAATTCCACCAGAAGAGCTTGCAAAAGCATTTCTTGATGGCATCAGATATCATGTAAGAAAATTTCAAAATACGCAATTTTCAAATATACAAAAAGCAGTGGACCTAATAGTTAGAGAACTGAAAAAAGGTGAAAAAATACCTGTTGCATCAATGGGACATATGCCGTGGACATATGTTGGAAAATACGAAGATTCAAAGTGGGCTGAAAATTTTGACCTGCACACCAATGTTTCTGCACAGGTTGAAAAATACATGAAAAATACCAAAGATAATTGCCTCATCGTGCGGCTTGGCTATACTGGCATGGATCCTGATTCAAAGCGAATTTTCGCACAGAAAAAACAAAGGGTTATTTTAATCAGCGCAGAAAACGATTCAGAAAATCAGCCAGGTTGGGAAATCCCTGATGGCATTGATGTTTACATTGATATGGGATATGCCTTTGGAGACGCCTGCGTATGGATAGAAGGCCTTCCAGTAAGAATTCTGCCACCCAGCGGAATAATGCAAATTGTTGCATATGAATGTTTAAATGTTGAGGTGCTTTCACGTCTCCTTTCTCAAAAAAAATAGTAATTTGTGTTATAATTCAGCAGATCCGCAAGGAGGTTTAATTATGTGGACGCAGGAAAACTGGTACAATGAAGCGAAAAACTATGCAATAAAACACAGGGAATTTGTTAAAAAAATGACACGGCTGACATTGGAGCTGTTGAAAAAACACATTCCTGAAAAAAGCGAAGATGAAATAAAAAAATTTCTCATTGAATATAGCAACAAAAGAATTAATGCTCCAGTGGACTTGAAAAA
>JAMWBX010000225.1 GCA_023818725.1 Candidatus Omnitrophota bacterium | reverse complement strand
TGGCGAGACTCGAAATCTCCCTGAAACGACATTTTTTATAACTTGGTTTCTATCTCTGCATTCAATGGTGAGGAAGCCAAATTTACCAAAGTTCAAACCGAGCAAGGGTGTCTTCATGGAAGCCAACATTCTGAATCCTTTTAACACAGTGCCATCTCCTCCTAGTGAAATTAACAATTCAGTTTCATCACAACAGGGCACGATTTCAATACCATAGGCAGCAATTATATTTTCAAGGTCCCTTTGTATTTCACGCAAACCTTTGATTTTTGGATTTGCAATGATTGATACCTTATTCATTTGAATAAAAATTTTTTATGCTTTCTATTAATCCATCCCTGTCAAGACGAAAATATTTCAATAGTTCATCGCGAGACCCTGTTTGAAGAAAAGTTTGCGGCAATCCTAGTTTTAAGACTCGAATATTCTGGAATTTTTCATTACATAATTCAAGAACATTCGAACCAAATCCTGCGGAAACTATTGCTTCTTCACAGGTAATCACTTTTTTATATCCAGACAGCACATCCACTACATCCTGCTGAAGAGGTTTAACTCTGTTGACAGGGATAAAATCCACCGCTATTTTTTGTTCATTTAGATCTGAGCATGCCTGACTCATATTGTACGCGATTGAACCTGTTGCTAGACATAAAATTCTACCACCTTTTACTATTTTCTGCACATCCTCTGCAAGCGGTTCCTTTGGATATCTTATTGCTACAGGCCTATCGTATTTAATCGCCAGCTCCAGTGTTTCGCGAAGATTTTTCATTGAGTACGGGCAAAAAATCGTAATATTTGGAATTGTTTGCAGGAAAGCAAGATCATATATGCCCTGATGCGTTGGCCCATCTCCAGATACTATGCCGGCTCTATCAATCAATATAACAACAGGTAGGTTTTGCAGACAGACATCGTGGAAAATTTGATCATATGTTCTCTGTAAAAATGTGCTGTAGATTCCGACAAAAGCCTTTTTCCCTGCTTTTACCAGCCCTGCGGCAAAAATTATACTGTGGCTTTCCGCGATACCGACATCAAAGAATCTATCAGGGAATTTCTTTGCAAATCTATCAAAACCGAGGCCATACTCCATAGCAGATGTGATGATGAAAAATTCATGCTTTTCTCCGAGTTGTTCAAGAACACTCCCAACAAAAAATCCTGTAGACGCTTTCTCCGCTAATTGTTCCCCAGTTTTTACATTGAATGGTCCTACACTGTGAAATTTTTCAGGATTTTCCTCAGAATATTTATATCCTTTTCCTTTGCGCGTTATTGCATGTAGTAATACCGGACCTTGATAAATAACGATGTTCTTCAAAACATCCAGGATTTGATTTATATCATGTCCATCGATGGGCCCAAAGTATTTTATCCCGAGTTTCTCAAAAAAAATTCCTGGAACTATTAGATATCTTGTCTTCTGCTCGATATTCTCAACCACTTTAACAATTTGTCCTCCAAGCCCTGGGATCTTTTCCAGGTTTTCCTTTATTTCTTCTTTCGATTTTGTCAGGACGGGCATGCTTATTAGTTTAGTTAAATAGTACGAGAGAGCGCCACGAGTTCTTGAAATTGAGAAATTATTATCGTTCAGAATAATGATAATATTTTTTTTTGAAGATCCAAGATTATTCAAGCCTTCAAAGGTTACCCCATTTGTAAGTGAACCATCTCCAATTACCACAATGGTTCTTGCTTTTCCCCCTTTTAAGCTTTCAACAGTTTGAATCCCAAGGGCAGATGATATTGCTGTGCCAGCATGGCCTGTCAAAAAGAGATCGGTTTCATTCTCCGACGGATTGGGAAACCCTGAAATTCCCTGGTATTTTCGCAGAGTATCAAACCTTTTTAATCTACCGGTTAGCAGTTTGTGAGCATAGCTTTGATGTCCGATATCAAATATAATTCTATCAGGTGGTATGTTCAGAAAATAATGCAAAGCTACGGTAATTTCAACTACTCCAAGATTTGAAGCCAGATGTCCACCATTGATGGAAACAGTGCTTATAATTTTTTCTCTAATTTCTTGGCAGAGCTTTTCTAACTGTTTTTTTGAAAAAGTTTTTATAATTTCCGGGGATCGATCGATTTCTTCAAGTAAACTGTTGTTCATTTTTTATGGAGATGTAGTTTTGCTTTTTCAATCATCTGAGATATTTCTTCTTTCGGAGATATTTCCATGGCTCTTACCCACCAGTATATTGCCCTTAAAGCATCATTTTTTTTATAGTAGAGATATCCCAGATGTTCAAAAATTTCGGGGTCTGTTTCTTTTTCACTTGCCATGGTCAAAAACCGTTCAGCCAGTTTATAATCGCCTTTTTTATAATATGCCCAACCGAGGCTATCGAGATATGCCCCATTATCTGGTTCAAGTTTGATTGCCCTCTGAATCATACTAAGTGCTTCATCAATGTTTCTATCCTGAAGCAAAAGTGAGTATCCGAGATAATTTAAAGCCTGGTGATGGTTTTTATCAAGTTCTATTGCCCTTCTCATGCAATTTTCCATTTCATTTTTGTTTCCAATTCTGTCATATATTACTCCGAGATTGAACCATATGGCGGGTTCTTCTTTTATCATCAGAGCCCGTTTGTAGTATGTTTCTGCCTCAAAATACATTTTATTTTCAAAGCTTATCGAGCCAAGTATCTTATTGATCATTGAAGATTTAATACCCTTTTTAATTGCTTTTGTAAGAATATCTTCGGCCTTTTTCCAGCTCCCTTGTTTGATGTAAAGTTCGATAAGTTTCTCATAACCGGATGGGTCTTCTGGTGAAATTTCCTGGGCCTTGCTATAATACTCAATCGCACTTTCTATTTTATCCTGTTTTTCATAAAGAGAACCAAGCTCGATGTAACTTTTGACAAATTCAGGCTGGAACTTTATCGCATTAAGAAAATATTGTTCAGATTCTTTTTCTCTATTCAATTTAACAAGTAAAAGACCCGCATTATAGTGAAGCAAAAAGTTAGAAGGAAATTCCCTTATCAGGACAT
>JAMWBX010000224.1 GCA_023818725.1 Candidatus Omnitrophota bacterium | reverse complement strand
ACGCAAGAAATATGGCTGAAGGCATGCATCAATGAGGTGATAGGTACCAATTTACTGGTGACAAACGGGAAAAAAGAAGAAATAAGGTTCAAGGTAGAGATACCAGAAGTAAAAGATAAGAAATCCGGTAGCGTGATACCGTTGGAAAAGATAAAGGTGATGGAGCTTGAGTTTGATAGCGGCAGGATGCCAGACAGGATGCCAGAGAAAAAAGAGTTTGCTGTTGGCGAAGGTAAAACCTCTATTGTCTGGATAAGCATTGACACAAAAGGATTGAAGGAAGGCGAATACGAAGGCGATGTGGTTTTCCAGTTTAATGATGAGAAAACAAAAAAGGTTTCTATGTCCTTAAAGATTTATCCGATAGAACTTTCAAATACAAATCCATTGAAACTTACAGTGTGGGACCTTGTGCCTGGTGGACCTGACAGAGACAAAAAGATATCAACACCTGAAAACTGGATAAAGTATCATCAGGATATGGCAGAGCATGGAGTGAATGTATTTCATCTTACATCATACGAAAGGCCGAGTATTTCATTCAACGCAGAAGGAGAAATAGTAAACCAGGATTACACAAGGTTTGATGCAGGGATACCATATAAAACAGACCAGTATCAGTACCTTGTGAATATGGGTTCGCATAATGATCAATTCAGAATTGAAGGGCGGAAAGAGGCAATAAAGTATGGTGAAGAAAATTGGGAAAAGTGCTATAAAGAATGGGTGAAATCCATAATAAAGCACTTCAAAGAGATAGGGCTTGATTATAGCCAGTTTGCCTTCTATCCGTACGATGAAATAGGAACAAAAACTGTTCCTGACGCAATCAAGGTTTATTCTCTTATAAAACAGGTGGATAAAAACGCAAGGATCTTTGTTACCATAGTGCCCAGCGGTTTTTTTGAAGCAAAAGAAGGTCTCCCTGTAAAAGAAATCGCTCCTTATATTGATATCTGGTGTCCGGCTGTTTCTTATGAAAATTACTGGACAAATGGATGGACTTCAAAAGAGGCATTTGATAAGATTTTTGAATTTTTGAAAAATACTGGCAAAGAAATATGGTCATACAATGTTCTTACAAGGGGAAATCAGGAGATAATGGCGCACAAAAGATACAGGTTGCAACCAATCGGCGCTTATAGAATGGGCATAACCGGCTATGGTTTTTATGGTTACAACCTGTGGAAAAATGACCCCTATATGGTGGTATATTTTGGAGAAAATCCAATAACATCTTATAGATGGGAGGCAATGAGGGAAGGAATGGCTGATATAAAGTACATCGAGGCATTGAAACAGGAAATAAAAAAATCAAAAAAAGAAAACAAGAAAAAACAGGCAGAGCAATTGATACAGGAATTTTTAAAAGAGGCAACAGAAAAAACTGAAGATGCTGATATCCCTTACAGATACAGAGAAAAAATCATTGAAAAAATCCTT
The DNA here is from genome assembly GCA_023818725.1 of Candidatus Omnitrophota bacterium. Taxonomy (GTDB): domain Bacteria; phylum Ratteibacteria; class UBA8468; order B48-G9; family DTJG01; genus DTJG01. Next base: position 1,602 of record JAMWBX010000224.1, on the reverse strand, counting down.
GATTTGAGGCAGGGATAAGAGTGTCTTGACAGAATTTTTGAACGGAACTATTATTGTATTGACAGGCGGTTCTTTGAAAACTACGGTAAGCAGGTGTCTGATGCCCTATTTTCCCCTCTTTTCTAAAATCCCCCTCAATCCCCCTTTTTCAAAGGGGAAAGGAGGAATGGAAGAGGGGTCAGGGGAGATTTTTTAGCAGACAACCTGTTTATCGATGATATAAGTAAACAAAGGAGGATCTATGAAAAGGAAAGGATTTACTCTGATTGAGCTGCTTGTTGTGATTGCCATCATCGCAATTCTTGGAGCAATGCTATTGCCAGTGCTTTCCGCTGCAAGGGAAAACGCAAGAAGAGCGGTTTGTATGAATAATCTCAGGCAGATAGGACTGGCGCATTTATGTACGCAAACGATTATGACGGCTTTATTCCAACAGGAGGAAATCCAACCTGGACACTGGAAGTTCCATCCATATGGAGATTAGTAACCAGCTCTGAACCAGGATATGTTGGGCTTGGCATTTTAAGCATGGGCTGGCGGGAAACAGGAAAAGGAAAATATCTACCGGACCTTGCTTTCTTTTTATGCCCGAGCATTACAAAACATTTCTACTGGCCTCGTAAGTACTATCACAGAACCTGGATATACCAGTGGTTTGAGTATCCAACAGTAGACACAAATAACAAGGGTTATATAAATTATGCCAGAAATATAAGACCATATTCAGACGTAAATTTGCGGAATGAAACAAGATCAAAGGTAGACCTGTGCGCCAAAAAAGGACTTATCTGGGTTGCTGATAATCTTGGCTATTATGCCTGGAATTATGGTAGCCCTCCTGGTTCTGAGGGATACAACCATGTCACAAGAAGGGATTTGCTGCCTGCTGGAATGAACCTTTTGTTTTTTGATGGCTCTGTGAAATGGATAAACGACGCAAATCACAGGCTTCTTTACACTTACCGCTATAACTGCTATGGAACAGAAAGTTTCTGGCTGTTGACACAGAATAATTTTAAGTAATGATTAAAATACTCTTTTTTGACTATAAGCACATTGAAATAGTTGAAGGATTCAAAAGAAAACCCGAATCACCGGAAAAATATAGTGGAAATCCAACTTTTATTTCTGACCATCCTCTTGAAGCAAACTGGATTTCGTTTTATGGCTCTGTTATCAGAAGACCTGATGGATTATGGCAGATGTGGTACACGACCGCGATAAGAACAAGGAAAGGCCCTGTTGTTGGCTATGCTGAAAGCGAAGATGGCATTAAATGGGAAAGGGTTGAAAAGGATGTGATGACAATAAACGGAAGAAAAACCCATTTTGTCTTTGATAGAGAGCCACATGGACCGGCAATCATTTATGACGAAAAAGAAACAAGGAAGAACTGGAAATATAAAATGATGTGTGGAGCATCTCCATCAGGACGCATCTCGGTTTTCCACAGCGCAGATGGAATTTACTGGTTTGATTGTCTGAAAAATCCTGTGATTGGAACAAATCCCGACTGCCCTGTGAGCTTTTTAAGATTGCCTTCTGGCAAATATGTGGCATACCATCGCCCTTGCCTTGGAGATCGTAGAATAGCAAGGTCTG
>JAMWBX010000223.1 GCA_023818725.1 Candidatus Omnitrophota bacterium | reverse complement strand
CATGTTTTTGAAACAAAAGTCAATCAAGCTTTAAAGCAAATCAGTCCAGCCATAGATGGAAAAGTGACAGATTTTTTTGAGTGGTACGGAGCAGCGGAGATAAATGTTGAAAAATTGTGGACCACATTTCAGCCATTCAATCTGCCTGTCAGTAAACTTTTTTATGGCTATGATAGAAAATTTTTGTATATCAGAATTGACTTTAAAGAAAAGGTTTTTTCCTCTGTTGCGATAGAAAGCAAAAAAAGTGGCACTGTATTTTCTTCGGGGATAGGAACCGAGCCCTTTGTTAAAGAAAACATCGGCTTTGACAGGTGCATTGAAATAAGGGTACCGCTTGAAAAATTAGGTGATGAAAACGAGCTGAATTTTGCGATAAGACTGGAAACAAGTGATGGTGAAATAAGAATTCCACCCGCAGGATTTTTTGCCTTCACGCCACAGGTTTTTGAAGAGGACTGGATAGTTTAGGAGGTGTTTGTGATAAATCTTTCAAGTTCCTTTGAGTGTGGTAATGGCAAAAACTTTTTCCAGCTCGGAGAAAACAGATACAGGTGCGAAGTAGTGGGAGATAAAAAGGTTTATTGTTATTACTTCTGTTTTGATGTGGAAAATATTTCTGAAAATGAGGAAACTGTTTATATTGAAGTTTGGCAGGATCCTCTTATTGGCGATAGTGAAGGCTTTATATCTCATTTTCCAACAACAATATGGATTTCTACAAAAGATGGTAGACGATTTCAGCCGCTTGAGCAATCATTGTGCAGGGTAAACAGGCAGAATATAGAAATATCGATTTCACTGAAACCTGGGGAAAAAAGAAGAATAACCAATAACTGGCCCTGCTATTACTCGGATACAAAGAACTTTCTTGAGCATCTTGTAAATGAAAGGAAAAACTGCGAGATTCTTATTCTGGGCAAATCCTGCGGTAACAGGGATATTATTGGAATAAAAGCCGGCACGAGAGGAAAACCGAGAATTTTATGCCTTGCAGGACAGCACCCTGTTGAATTTCCTGGAATCTGGGCAATAAGGGCAATAGCGGACTTTATAACCTCTGGAATTCCAGAGGCAGAAAATTTGAGGAAAAAATTCTGGTTTGAGATAGTTCCTATTGCAAATCCTGATGGAAATGTCGCAGGAAGAAATTGTTTTACAGATGAAGGGGTTGATCTTTACCAGGTTTTTGGAGAAAACCCGGACACAGATGAACCGGATTCAACAGAAGGAAAAATTCTGTGGAGATGGGCAACAGGTTTACCGGCTGATCTGTGGATAAACTTTCATTGCTATCTTGGATGGAGAACAAACAGCGAATTTCCGTATGACGGCTGGTACCAGGTTCCTTATGACACATTTACCGATATAAAAAAAAGAAAGGTTTATGAAAGATTGTGCGATACAATTCGACTTATGACAGATGCCGCATCGACATCCATTGAACCTGAGATCCACTGGCTTAATAGTTTTGAACATCAGCTCGCGAGAAGGTATAACATACCGCATGTTTTTTATGAAATCAATGGCGGCACAGCAGGGCCTTTTCAATCCCAAAAGAGAGGCCTCAATGTTTTTATTCAGACCATGAAGACTTTTGAGGCTTGCTTCTGACAAAAAATGGACGAAAGAATAAAGAAACTTTTAATGCTTGAGTTTCATAATCCATTTGAGATACTTTCCTGGCAGAAATGTGAAAATGGATTTTTGCTGAGGCTTTTTGTTCCTGATGCTATTAAGGTTTCTGTAATAAACACCGAAAATTCAAAAAGATATCTACTTCAACAAACAGAAAAATGGATCTTTGAAGGGGTTTTTGACTCAAAATTTTTTTACAGGGTGGAGACAGTGTACTGTGATGGAAGCAAAAAATCATTTCTCGACGCATATTACTTTGACTGTTCTATATTTGGCGAGATGGACCTGTATCTTTTTAATGAAGGCAATCACTATGAGATTTATAAAAAGATGGGTGCCGTACCAAGAACCATAGATGGAATTGAGGGCTTTAACTTTTCTGTGTGGGCTCCTAATGCTAAACGGGTAAGTGTTGTTGGAGATTTCAATAACTGGGATGGAAGAATTCATCAGATGCGGGTTCTTGGCAATTCTGGAATATGGGAGATTTTTATTCCTGAAATTTCATCCGGGCTCAACTATAAATATGAGATTCTCACAGGCACCAATCAAATAATTCTAAAATCAGATCCATACGGCTGTTATTTTGAATTGAGACCTAAAACTGCATCTATCACATGGAAAAGCACTTATGTATGGCAGGAAGCCCAACCTATTTCTAGAGAAAAAGACCTTACAGATTTGCCGCTCTGTATTTATGAGGCGCACTTAGGTTCCTGGAAGAGAAAGGACGGCGGAGGTTTTTTCAATTACAGGGAACTTGCAACACAGATTGTCGATTATGTTAAAGAGCTTGGTTTCAACTGCATTGAAGTTTTGCCTGTTTCTGAGCACCCTCTGGATGAGTCCTGGGGATATCAAACAACAGGTTTCTATGCGCCAACATCAAGATATGGAAATCCGGACGACTTCAAATTTTTTGTTGATTTCTGCCATAAAAATAATCTGAAAGTAATTCTTGACTGGACGCCTGCTCATTTTCCAAAAGACCCGCATGGCCTCTATCTTTTTGACGGAACCCATCTTTATGAGCACCAGGATCCAAGAAAAGGCGAGCATCCTGACTGGAAAAGCGCAATCTTCAATTATGGAAGGTATGAAGTTTCAAATTTTCTCATTGGCAGTGGCTTAAACTGGATTGAAAACTACAAATTAGATGGTCTGCGTGTTGATGCGGTGGCTTCCATGCTGTATCTCGACTATTCAAGAAAAGAAGGTGAATGGGTTCCAAATATCTATGGTGGCAGGGAAAATCTTGATGCGATTGAATTTCTTAAAAAGTTCAATTCTGTTGTCCACGCGAGAAATCGAAATGCCTTTACAATAGCAGAAGAATCCACTGCCTGGCCGGGAGTAACGAGGCCTGTTCACCTTGGAGGTCTTGGTTTTGGTTTCAAATGGAATCTTGGTTGGATGCA
>JAMWBX010000222.1 GCA_023818725.1 Candidatus Omnitrophota bacterium | reverse complement strand
GCAGCAGGCGGAACATACAGAGGGAAAAAACTTGGAACCATAGGCGACATTGGGTGTTTCAGTCTGGACCATTATAAGGTAATCGCAAGCGGCGAAGGTGGAATTATGACATTCAAAGACCAGTGGTTTTACACAAGGGCGCAGAGTTATCACGATACTGCTGCCTGCTGGAGGCCGAACAGGTATGAAAAAGAGAGAAAGGAAGGCGAACTTTTTGCAGGAGAAAACTACAGGATGAGCGAGCTTCAAGCGGCAGTCGCATATGCCCAGCTTAAAAAACTAAAAAACATTGTTGATAACCTGAAAAAGAATTACAAAAGAATTGTTTCTAAACTTCAACTTACTGAATATGTCCGAAACTTGAAGGATAATGACCCTGATGGTGGTTGCAGGTATGTTATGGGGCTCTTGTGGCAGGATAAAAAAATGGCTGAAGCAGCAAGAAAGGCTCTTGAAGCAGAAGGAATATGGAGTAGTACCCATGACACAAATGTAAGGGACTGGCATGTTTACAGATACTGGGAACACATTCTTGAGAAAAAGACAGCAACAAAGGAAGGCTGTCCCTACAGTTGCCCTTATTACAAAGGAAAGCTTCCAGAGTATTCGCCTGATATGTGTCCGAAAACACTTGATTATCTCAGCAGGAGCCTGTTTATTGGCATCAGTCCGAAATATACTGAACAGGAATGCGACGAGATTGCGCAAGGTATAAATAAGGTTGCGGCAGAACTTTCAGAAAGAAAAAGGGAAAACAAACCATTGCTTAACATTTGAAATTTTGCAAATGAAAAAAATTTCAATAATCTGGAAACAGGGCGAAAAGAATGGTGATATCGCAATTAAAAATGGTACTCTTACAGGTTTGTCCCTTGATGAGAAAAAACTGCAGTCCAATCAGTTCTCTTTTGTTGCTGATGGACAAAAAAGGCTGAATTTAGAGGTTGACTGGCAGGTGAAAACAGGCAGCCACGGAGCTGTGGTCAATATTTTTTTGCGGGAAAATCCATTCAGTTTTTTTGCAGCTCATGTAAATTCAAAATATCCTGTTTACATTCCTGAATATGGCGTGATTGTGACCGATGAAAAGGATAGAAGAACTTATGACGAGATTGAAAAAGATATCAGAAGAAAAATGGGTTTGAGCAAATTAAAAGAAATGGAGAACTCTTTAGAAGAAACCTATGAACAAGCCGTATCAAAGGCAAGAACACTTCGTGGCAATACCTGGCTTGGAATAAGCAGGGACATAAGAATTTTTGAAGTTGTTTTTCCTGACCCTGACAGAACCACACTCAACATCTTTCCAAAATACCATGGCTATGGTGTATCTCTGGCTGAATTTGAAAATCTGGATGAAGACACAAAAAGATGGGCTGGTAATGATATTTCATATTCAATCATATTTGGAAGGGGCAGTGGATGCAGCCAGGAACTCGAAAGATACCTTGATGACAGAAGGTTACCAATCCTGCGAGGGAAGCTTGAGGACGACGGTATCGTGTATGATTTTGTGATGTTTGTTTCGCTTGAAAAATCCAGTTTGCAGAATTTGAGGGGGACGCATTACCTTGTTGCCGACGGGTTTGGCGCAGGACATATGTTTACACAAAGCCAGCAGCAGGAGTTTGACCGGCTAAAAGAAAGCGAAATACACAGGGACGAGGAAACTGTGTTGCTCATTAAAATCAGGGCGCTCAACACAAAAAATTCTCCTTCCTACGCATATTTTAAGACGATTGCCTCAAACATTCCACATTCTTTTTGCGATGGGCTCAGTTATTTTTCAGAAAACAGAATATTTGCAGTTTCTCTCCTTGATGATAAGGTTCTTGAGCAGGAAGAGTTCACATCTTTTCTTTTACCCGGTGAAAGTAAGGACCTTGAAATAAGGTTGTTTCATAAACCTGTTTCGCGCAAGCGAGCAAAGGATTTGATGAAGAAATCATTTGAAGAGAAACTGGTTGAGTGCAGGCAATTCTGGAAAAAAAAGTTAGAAGGTTGCGCAAAGATTGAGTTACCTGAAAAACAGATTGAGAATATGATTTATGCCGGTATTTTGCATCTTGACCTTGTTGCCTATGGAATTGAGCCAGATGGTCCTGTGGCGGCATGTATTGGAAGATACTGTCCGATTGGTTCTGAAAGCGCTCCCATTATTCAGTTTTTTGACACAATGGGATGGCATAGCCTTGCCCGGCGTTCACTGCAGTATTTTGTAGAGAAACAGCATGAAGATGGATTTATGCAAAATTTCGGCGGCTATATGCTTGAAACAGGCGCAGCGCTGTGGATTATGGGAGAACATTTCAGATACACCCGGGACAAAAACTGGGTTAAAAAAATTAAGCCGTCTCTTTTGAAGGCATTTGAATATATTTCGAAATGGATTGAGAAAAACAGGAAAGAAGAATTAAAATTTAAGGGCTATGGAATGATTGATGGAAAGGTTGCTGACCCGGAAGACCCTTACCACTCTTTTGTGCTCAATGGATATGCTTATCTTGGGCTGCAAAGGACTTCAGAGATGCTTGAAGCAATCAATGACAGCGCTGCGAAAAAAATAATGAAGATGGCTGAAGAATTAAAAGAAAACATAAGAAAATCATTTTTTGCTTCAATGGCTCGATCTCCGGTTGTGCCTCTTGGAGATGGAACATGGGTGCCAGCGTCGCCGCCCTGGCCTGAAAATGATGGATTACTTGTGCAATATGTGGATGACGGAAAATGGTTTACCCATGGAACATTTCTTGGAAGGGACAGTATGGTTGGTCCACTGTATCTGATTTTTCAGGAAGTCCTTGATCAAGGAGAGCAGGCGTCTGATTTCCTTGTTAAATATCACACAGAGCTTTTTCACAAGCGCAATGTTGCGTTCAGCCAGCCGTATTACAGCAGGCATCCTGAGATACATTTGAAAAGGGGCGAGGTCAATAGTTTTCTCAAGGCATACTACAACTGTTTTCCAGCGCTTATTGACAGACAGACCGGTTCTTTCTGGGAACATTTCTTTTACGCAAGCCCTCATAAAACGCACGAAGAGGCATGGTTTTTGATGGAA
>JAMWBX010000221.1 GCA_023818725.1 Candidatus Omnitrophota bacterium | reverse complement strand
TCTATGGCTGCGTGAAAATCAATTCTTTTCAAATAGAATGACACCCGTTGATAGAAAGCGCCTGTTTTGCTTTCAATCCCGGTATCAACAGTCACACTTTCGTAATATTTTAAGGCACTCTTTTTATCTCCCTTTTGTCTTGCGATGTCTCCCAGTCCAATTATTGCCTGTCTTTTTAATTTTTCTGTTGCTCTGCCATCAGAAATGATCTGATTTAGCAGGATTGCGGCCTTATCAAGCTGGTCTGTTTCAATATAGATCTGACCAAGTTTCAGTCTTGCTTCAGGTAGGCCTTCTTCGTCTGCAAGCGTTTGATAAATAATTTCCGCTTCAGAATATTTTTTTAACTGATTTGCAAGTTCTCCGGCTGTGAAAGCAATTTTAATCTTCTTGCTCAGGTCGATTTTTCTCTTCAAAATCTCGCTATAACATTCAAATTCTTTTTCCTTTTCATCATAACTGGCGTAGATTTCAGAAAGAGCAAAAAGCTCATCATCAGGCAACCTTTCAAGGTTGAATTTTTTGAATTCTTCGAGATATTGTTGTTGGGTTCTCGGGTTGAGAACTATCTGGCCATAGTCCTGTTCTGCTGAAACCTTCATTGAAACTGTGTCAGAATTGCCCTGGCCATCTTTTACTGTCAGATGAACAGTGTATGTTTTTTTCACAAAGTAAGTATGTACGGGATTTCTTTCACTACTGGTCTGGCCATCTCCAAAATCCCAGTGCCAGGAAACAATGTCATTTTTTCCTGATGATGTTTCAGTAAACTGGAATGTAATAAGCTCAAACCTTTCTCTGTAAAGATAATTTATGTTTCTCCATGTGAATGACGCGCATAAAGGTGAGTTGAACTTTTCAATACGTCCGATTTTTGTTTCAATCAGTGGCAGAAAGAAATCTTCATCTATTACATTGAATTTTGTGTCATTTTCTCTTTTCATAGAACACACTGAATAAGCCCAGCCAGGGAATTCAAAATGATAATAAACGAGTTTATGAAGTCCCGGGTTAAGCTCGACTGTTCCTGAATATTCAGGTCTTATGAAATTTTCAACCCATCGCCTACCCGGTCTTGAAGCAACTAGTTTCTCGTCAACCATAACAAGGGATGCGCCTGACGAGGTTGTTCCGAAGGAGATTTTCTCATTCTTGTTCAGGTAAAAATATCCTGTGTAAACTCTTAAAAAATACCCGGATTGCGTTACCGGATTACTTGCGTCAAAAATGTTTTTTCTGAATGTGGCGCCAACAAAATTTTCTTTTTTTATGCTCTCATCTCTAATTTTTTCGCATGATTCAACAGTATCCACACTGTCTTTGCTCAGCTTGTAAATTTCAAGTAAAACTCCTCTTTTTGGCCTGTAGCCGGACTGAAATTCAGAGACATCAGAACTTCCACAGAATAGAAAAAGTTTTGTTTCATTCGCAGGGAAACATATTTCATAAAAATTCCCGGGGCCTTTTCTTGCAATGAAAAAATCAATTACCTTGCCATTTTCATCGGTAATTCTGATATCCGAACCATCTTCTTTCGCTGGACAGTTTATTTTAATTGTACCTGCCTGTTCAACAGGGAAACTATCTTTTTTTTCTGGAACAATTAATTCAGCCCGGTATTTGTATCCCGAAAGCCATACTTGCCCGGCTGATATGCTGCACAGTAATAAGATACAAAAAGTTGGGCAAAAAAATTTTTTTCTCATCTTTTTTCCGGTTCCATCGATAGATCTGAAAACCAAACTTTTCCAGCATTACCATAAACATACAGCTTTAAACGCACCCATTTCACTTCAGGATTTGCGAATTTTACCTTCCTGATCTGTGTTTCCCAGGTCTGGTCTGCCCGCTGGTGATAGAAACATTCGTTTCTCTCTATTCTTCTTTTCCTTCCCTGAACAATTCCCCATCCTTCAACAAAAATGATGATCACAGGACCTGAGGTTTTTGTTCTGACGCTAAGAATATACTGGCAGGGAGAAGAGACCTCATAAAAAACAGAATACGCCCAGTATCCTTCTGTTTCTGCTGTTTGTCTATCAACATTATACATCAGGAATTTTTGAGATGAATCCCAGAGTGTCCTTTCATCAAAAATTTTCCAGCCGTATGGAATATTTCCTTCGCCTTCGGAAAAATCGCCATTGATTATCAGGTTATTCTGTTTTTTTGTTCCTTTTGTCGGCATCACAGTGAAACTGATTGAATTAGAAGAGTTTTCGAGCCAGTGCAGTTTAACATTGAATGTTGCTGGAAGATTCACAGGATAGTACTCATAAAAAAAGGGAATCATAATTTTGTAAGATTCTCCTGAATTTAAAACGACTGGTTTATAGTTTTTGTTTGTCTGAGGACTGTGCGGTTTTGGTTCTGGAGGCATATGGTTGGTAAAGTTTTGCATTTCAGGAATGTCCTTAATTTCAAGTTTATGCAGGTTTCCTATGTACATCCAGTTTTTTTCTCTCGGCTGAAGGAATTCAATAATATGGCTTTCTATTGCAGATGAATCATTGAAAATTGTCAGATGGAGAAGCACAGTTTCTTCTTCGTAATAAACATTTTTCGAGCTTTCAAGAATAAGTTGCGTTCCTGCGGCATTGCCGGCGATAAAGAAAAATAAACTACCTGCCAGAAATATTTTCATAGTATTTTTTCACAATTGTTTCATAACCTGGCGGTATTTTTTCATCCCAGATACCTTCAAGTTCTTTTTTCTTTTTTTCGACTTTTTCAGAATTTGCAACCCTGATAATCGCCTGATGTGTCAGGACCTGTCGCGCCTGTTTGAGATTGGAGATGATTATCTGATTTGTTGTCAACAAATCGCTGTATCTTCCTTCTTTGAGTTGAATATTAAACTGTTTCATTGCAGCAATTGTTCTTTCAATCTGGGGATTATAAACATTAAGTATCTTCAATTCTCTTTCAAGTTTTTCCGCTTTTTCAATCAGTTTCACCTGTTTTTCGGCAATTTCAGCATACTTGAAAGACAAATCCTGCACAGGTCCCTTAAGACCTGCTGGTCCCCATCCGCTTGCCTTTCCTCCACCTGTTGGACCCGATTGAATTTCT
>JAMWBX010000220.1 GCA_023818725.1 Candidatus Omnitrophota bacterium | reverse complement strand
CAAATACAACTGTAACAGTTGGTTTTGGGAAAAAGGGGTTGAAAACAGAAAAGGTTAAATACTATGCAGGAAAAATTCAAATTGTGGACATCGGGTTCCCGCCTCAACTTTATTTTTAAATTTTTGCTTTTCTTTTTTGCTTTGTGCGTTTCCATCCATGCCCAGCAAGCTGTCAGAGAGATTATTATCAATGGGACAACAACTCAGAAGATATCGGTATTGAAAAAAATCATTGCTGAAAAAAACACAAAGGTGCTTTTTGATATTCTACCTGCCCTGGACGACACATCGGTTGATGTAAGAATACTGGCTTCAGAGGCACTATTGAAGCTGGGTGACCATTCATTTATTACTTCCTATCAAAAGGAACTCGGTGATCCAAACTGGCAGGTCAGGCTTAATGGTATCAGAGGAGTTGTTCAATATGGTACCGCTGAAGAAGTTTCATCCGACTTAATAAAAGCCCTTGGCGATCCTCACTGCCAGGTGAGATTATGGGCAGCGATAGGAATTGGTAAATTTGGCGACGAGTCAATGATTAAGCCTATACTTTCTTATCTGAATGACGAAAACCCTGAGGTAAGATCTGAACTTTTCTGGAGCCTTAGACGAATTTTACGCAGCGACGAAGCAAGATACAGGTTTAAAAAACTTTCTGATTCTGATGTTTCAAAAGTCTTTCAAGCATTGAAAACCGACGATATCAGAACTCAGATAAATGGAATATGGGCGCTTGAGGCAACCACTGATGTGCGTGTGATTCCTGTATTACTTGAATTTTTGAACAGTCCTTCGGTAGAAGTAAAGATACAGGCAGTTTGGGCTCTTGAAAATTTAAAGGCGAATGAGGGATTTGAATTCCTGCGGGCAAAACTCCTTGAACCTTCAACGATGCTGAAAATAGAAGCAATTAAAACCTTGGTTCATCTCGGCGACGATGAAAGTGTTCCGGCATTGGTTGAAAAATTGGAAGATTCCGATGAAAACGTGAGAATTTTTGCGCTATGGGCACTGAAGAAATTTGAAGATTTCGTTTCCTTCCCTGCGATCGTGAGAAGACTCGGGGACAAATCTGAAAAGGTAAAAAACTATGCCTACAGTGTAATAGCTGAATCAAAAAACCCCGGCTTTATCCCTGTGCTCGAGGATGCCGTTTTTGACAAAAAACTTTCCCTGAATGAAAGGATTGCTGCGATTGAACTTCTTGGAAAGATTGCTACTGAAGAAGAGTCACTTTTTTTCGATGCAATAAAGGCCCAATCTGAGCCATCGTTGCGAAAGGCTATTCTTCAGGCATGGTACAATGTAAATAAGTCAGACAGCGCCTTTCTTTCTTATCTTGACTTCGCAAGCCGGATTGAACCAGAGAAATCAGTAAGAAGTAATGCGCAAGTTATTCTGAGAAAAGTGTTGAGCGATATCAGAGCAGAACTTTCCGGAGATGCAATCAAAAGAAGCCAGGCTCTGGAAAAACTCTCGTTTTTTAAAGAAAATCCCTTTGTCGCTCCACTTATAAAAGAAATGCTGACATCAAAATATCAGGATATCAGAAGAGCAGCACTCGAGATTCTTCCGTTTCAATCGCGTATCGAAGTTTTTTCTGCACTGAAAGATATATTGAAGCAAGATTCTCTTGAAATGAAGAAGCTTGCGATAATTGGAATGGGAAAGGCAAAAATCAGTCAATCAATCCCGATTCTTCTTGGCAAGTTGAAGGATGAAGACCCTGAGATTCAGGTTTGTGCAGCATATGCTCTTGCCCTTTTAGGAAACAGCGCAGGCATCAGTGTAGCATTGAGCAACCTGAAGAATAAGGACATACAGATTCAGAGCATGGCCGTGGAAACGATAGCCCTTCTGAATGCTTCCATCGCCATCCCGGAGTTATTGAGATTGATTGAAAACGCTGAACTTGAGGTTAAGTTAAAAGTAGCCTGGGCTCTCAGCAGAGCAGGAGAGGAAAAGGGACTTTACACACTTGTAAATCTTAGCAGGCAGGATATAGAGCCGCTGCGGACTCAGGCCCGTCATTATCTTACGGATTCAAGAATTTCAAGAAGACTTCGAGCAATGATTCCTGAAATACAAAAGAAACAGGAAGTACTTTTAACAGGGATGCCTGAAGCCAGTTTGAAAAAGATCGTTGCAACTAAAGTGACTCAGGCTCCGGTTATCGACGGGAATCCTGGGGACAGGATATGGGAAACATTAATTGAAGATAGGTCAATGATTTATATCTCAGGCGAAAAAGTACTGGCTGAAATTCAGACATCTGTTGTCACCGGCTTTGATGACGAAAAAATTTATTTCCTCTTTTTCTGTAGTGACCCTGAGGCTTCATTTCTTACTTATGACAGTCGCGATTTCATTACAATATGTATAAACCCGGGATCCTCTGAGCAAAAATGGTATCAGTATACTCTGCATGCCACAAATTTTTTGAAGTATGCCTACATATGGAAGAAATATGGAACCGATGATACTGATTCTCAATGGAAATCAGGGTGGAATACAGCAACAGAGATAACAAAAAATGGCTGGATAGCTGAAATTGCCATTCCTTTTGCAGATTTTGGTTTGAAAAGTATGTCAGAATCGAAATGGGAGATTAATTTTCAGAGGGTTTCAGATCGCCTCCCGCCGGTCACATGGACAGGGAAGATTGACAATCCCTCTCAATTCGGTCAGATTGTTTTTAGAACAAAAGGCAGATGATATGAAAAAAATTTGCTTCATTTTTCTTGCGTTCTTGATTGTAGGTCCCTTAGTGGTTTTTTCGAAATCCTGGTATTTTAGGAATTTAGACCTTAAAACAATATATCCGTTGAATGTCTGGACATGCATTGAAAAAGCCTGGCAGTGTCATAATGCTGGTGATCATAGAACTGAGGACATGTTTCTCAAGAAAGCCGAACAACTGACTCTTGCAGCAGAGCCATTTAATCCAAAAAACTGGCCTTCGCATTGGCCTCGCTCACAGCAGGCTCTTGATATTTTGCGATTTGCACCACCTTCCGCTTACATATACAGAATATTTGGTGACTATGCCATTGACCATTCAAGAAATAAGGAAGCCATAAAATACATCAAGAT
>JAMWBX010000219.1 GCA_023818725.1 Candidatus Omnitrophota bacterium | reverse complement strand
AATTGTGGAGATTATTGGGAAAAAAACAGAATAGATACTGAACAAGGGAGATATAATTGAAAATGCCTTCTTGAAAGAAATTAACGAGACCAGTGTTATATTTTTGTATGATGGAGAGGATGTAAAAATCAATTTACCGAAACCTCAGCCAGCCACTTCAGGAATTGTTGTGAAAGACACTCATGTTAAGGTTGTGCCGCTCGCTCAAACAGAAAAAGCTGCAGTTATGCCAGAGCAGGGCTCGTCTCTAGTTTCTACCTCTTCAATCCCTTCCCCGGTAGAGCCAAAAAGCATCAATCTTAACGAAATTACAGAGAAATTGAGATCTGACCCATCCTTGATTGCTTCTGTTAGTATCACCCCTTTCATAAAAGATGGTGCCGTTGAGGGTTTTGTTGTTAATAGAATTCCAGAAACTGGGGTCTCTGCCCAGCTTGGTATTCAACCAGGAGATATAATAAAAAGGGTTAATGGCACTCCTATTGACAGTCTTTCAAAGGCATATTCAGTGTATAACACTGCTATCAATAGTCCCTCAAGAATTGTTACTGTCGAGATTATAAGAGATGGTAAACCTCTTATATTGACATATAGACTGGAGTAAAGAATGCATCCTGCGTTTTTTCAGGAGAAACTTACGGAAAAAAAATTAAGATGCAGGCTATGCAATCATTTTTGCATAATTGAAGATGACAAAAGGGGACTGTGTAATGTTCGAATTAACAAATCTGGCGAGCTTTTTACTCTTGTTTATGGTTTTCCGGTTGCAAAAAATGTAGATCCTGTTGAGAAAAAGCCATTTTTCCATTTTTTACCTGGAAGCACCTCATTTTCAATCTCAACTGTGGGATGCAATTTCAAGTGCGTTTTCTGCCAAAATTTTGAGATTTCCCAGGCGCCGGCGGATTATACAAGTTATGGAACTGCAACAAGTCCTTCTGAAATCGTTCGGCTTGCAAAAAGATACAATTGTGAAAGCATTTCCTATACATATACTGAACCCACAGTGTATTTTGAGTTCGCTTTTGATTGCGCTGTTGTTGCCAAACAGGCAGGACTGAAGAATAATTTTGTAACAAATGGGTATATGAGCACTGAAGCACTAAAAAAAATTGCGCCGTATCTCGATGCGGCGAATGTTGACTTAAAGGGCGATGAGAAATTTTATAAGGAACTCTGCGGTGCTCATCTTGCCCCTGTTTTGAGAAATATTCAGACAATGAAAGAACTTGGAATCTGGGTCGAGGTAACAACGCTCATAATCCCTGAATATAATGATAGTGATGACGTTTTTGATTCATTGAGTCGCGACCTTTCAAGCATTTCACTCGAAATTCCCTGGCACATTTCAAGATTTTACCCTACTTATAAAATGTCAGACCATTATCCCACACCTGTTGAAAGAATCAGGCAGCTAAGAAAAAGAGCAATGGATGCAGGTTTTAAATATGTCTACACTGGAAATATACCGGGAGATACCGGTGAAAACACATTCTGCCCAAATTGCGGGCTTCGTTTGATAGCAAGAGAGGGGTATCTGGTATCAGAAAACAATATTGTTAATGGAACCTGCAGGAGATGTCGCTTCAAGATTGCTGGTGTCTGGAAATAATTTTTTTGTCCGGATTATTCACCACTTATTTCACTCTCGCTTCACTTTTTTTCTCATCCTTCTTCTACCTATCAAGTGAAATTTCCCGGCCTTGAAAAAAGCGATTGTTGAAATATTTAGGCAGTGTTGTAAAATTAAAAACAAAAATTTCTCCCAAAAAGGAAAAGCATATGAGTACGAAACTGGAAATAGTAAGATCCTCATCACATCCTGTAATTGAATTTGCAGCAAAAGAATTGAAAAAGTATCTCAGGAAATCAGGATTTAAAAGAAGGCTGAAGGTGATTCTTTCCTGCAACGGAGACGCTGAAAAAGATGAAATACTGATAAAATTCTCTGATTCGCATTATCAGATCACTGGTTCCAATCCAAGAAGTGTGCTTTTCGGAATATACAGATTTCTATATGAGCTTGGATTCAGGTGGATCAGACCGGGAAATCGTGGGGAAATTGTGCCAGAGATTTCCAGAATAAAACAGAATATTTTTGTCAGGGAAAAGGCTTCATATCTCTATAGAACCGTGTGTATAGAAGGCGCTGCATCCTTAAAACATATTATTGATTTGATTGACTGGGCAGCGAAGAATTTTATGAATGGATACTTTGTACAGTTTGACTATGGAACATATTTTTTTAAAAGATGGTATTCGCACTCTGACAATCCGTATATGAAACCAGAAAAATTTGACATAGAAGACGCAAAAATTGCAGTCAAAAGAATTTCCAGTGAACTAGCAAAAAGAGGAATGAGATTTGAAAGAATGGGCCACGGATGGACATGCAGAGCGCTGGGAATTGAAGGAGAAGGATGGGACGCAACAAAAAATGAAATAGATTTTATCCCTGAAGAAAAAAGACAGTTTCTTGCGATGATTGATGGAAAACGGCAGTTGTACAGAAATGTTCCATTAAATACAAATTTATGCTATTCAAACCCTGATGTACAGAACGCAATGGCAGAATCAGTTGTAAAGTATGCACAGGACCATCCAGAAGTTGACGCAATTCATTTCTGGCTGGCAGACGGCTCAAATAATAACTGCGAATGCGAAAACTGCCAGAAACACAGAGTTTCTGATTTTTATGTTCAGATTCTCAACCTTATAGATGAAAAATTGACAGCAAAAAAAATAAATACAAAAATTGTCTTTCTCATCTATGTCGACCTTCTCTGGCCTCCGGAAAAAGAAAAAATTAAGAATAAGGACCGTTTCATCATAATGTTTGCGCCAATCACAAGAAGTTATCTCCAGTCATTTGCGGATACAAAACCAGAAAAGGGAATCACGCCATACATCAAGAATAAGCTTGAGTTCCCAAAAAATGCGGCTGATAATGTGCTTTATCTTAAAAAATGGCAAAAAAATTTTAAAGGCAGGGGTGTCGACTTTGATTATCACATAATCTGGGCCTGTTACTACGATTTAAACCATTTCACACTCGCTTCTGTTTTGCATAAGGATATAAAACACCTGAAAAATATGGGGCTT
>JAMWBX010000218.1 GCA_023818725.1 Candidatus Omnitrophota bacterium | reverse complement strand
CAGGGGTATTGCACGGCAGTTTCAGCTATGTGCTTCAGGACGATGATGGTCAGATTCATCCAACTCATTCAATTTCAGCAGGCCTTGATTATCCAGGAACCGGTCCAGAGCACAGTTATTACAAGGACACAGGCAGGGCTGAATATTATGCGGCCACAGACAGACAGGCTCTGAATGCATTTTTTGTTTTGAGCAAAACAGAAGGCATAATACCAGCGCTTGAATCAGCACACGCTATTGCATATCTGATTGAAAACAGGCAAAGATTCAGGTCCGATGAGATTGTGATTGTCTGTCTTTCTGGACGAGGTGATAAGGATGTCGCTGAAGTGGCGAAACTGGAGGGCGTCAGTTTATGACTATCCAGCAACGTTTCGACCAGCTGATGAAAGAAAAAAGGTCGGGATTGATAGCTTACATTACTGCTGGATGTCCTGACCTTGCATTCACACAAGAGTTTGCCTTAAGATTGCAGGATGCCGGGGTTGATTTTATCGAGATTGGCGTGCCTTTCTCAGACCCTATCGCAGATGGACCTGTGCTTCAGCAGGCTTCTCAGAAGGCCCTTGAAGGCAGGACAAACCTGCAATCGATTTTCAAATTATGCGGTAAACTGGAAAAATCTCTTAGTATACCTTATCTTTTGATGACATACTTCAACCCTGTTTTCAGGTACGGACTTAAAGATTTTGCCAGGGATTGTTGCGAAAATGGTGTATCAGGGGTAATAGTCCCTGATCTGCCTTTTGAAGAATCCAATGATTTTAGACTTGAACTTGAAAAATATGGAGTGGAGCAGATTTTGTTTATAAGTTCAACAACCTCAACACAAAGAAGGAAAAAAATTCTGGAGGCGGCAAAAGGATTTATCTACTATATCGCAGTATGTGGCGTGACAGGCATGAGAGAGTTTCTACCAGAAGAGACATATCAGGATGTCGCCAACCTTAGAAAAGTTTCAAAAGTTCCTGTTGCAGTGGGTTTTGGGATTTCGAATGCCGAGCAGGTGAGGCGACTGAAATCCTGCGCAGACGCGATTATTATTGGCAGTTTTGTGATGCAGGAGATTATGGCTGGAAATTATGAGATGCTGCTGGAAACAATTAAGAATTTCCGTAATATACTTAGAGAAGAATAATTTCTTGTTTGACCATGTGATTTTTTCGCATGTATAATAAAACCATGGGAAAAAATAAGAGAAAAAAAGTTAGATCCGGAAAGAAAAAGTTGATTCTACTGATTATTTTTGTTCTTATTGCGGCAGGGGCTTACATTGGTTACACAAAGTTTGTCGCCTATCAGAAGCAGCTTGCCGAGCAAAAAGCAAAGGAAGAAGAATTAAGAAAGCAACAGCTGGCTGAAGAACAGAAAAAAAGAGAACTTGAACAGGCAAGAAAGATGTTTGATGAATTGATAGCAAAGATGAAAGAAGCACTGATGAGGCATGATTATAAACTTTTGAAAGAACTTGCCGGAAAAGCAAGGGAGTTAGCACTTAAATATAACTTTTCGGTTGAGGAAATTGACCGTATTTTACGTCAGATGGACCTTATAATTGCGATGGCGAAGCTTAAGGAACTTGAAAAGATTACTGATCCGTATGCCCATATGTATGTGAGAAATGAATTGAGAAAGATTCCAAAGTATCCTGAAATCGCGCGAAGATGGAATAATCTGTTGGACAGGACATTTCAGGATGAGTATACTGTTTTTTTAGATCTTGCTGAAATTACAGTAAAAAAAGTCGAAGATGGCGAAAACCCGGAAATGAACTATACACTTTCTAAATCATATCTGAAAAAAGCGAAAGTTCTTGTTTCTTCGGGCAGGGCAAAGCAGGATATTTCAAGAGAAACTTTTTTGCTGGAGCAGCAGAGTCAGGCATATCTATCGAATATAGGAAAAAGCTTCCAGCCAGCAAGTCTGTATCGCTGAATATGAACAAAAAAATCAATATCGGGATTATCGGCTGTGGGGTTGTTGGAACTCATACAGCATTGGTTTTATTCAATAAAAAGGACTTGTTTTCCAGTTTTAATTGCATGGAATACCGTCTGAAAAAAGTTTGCGATATCAACTGGACTAAAAAAAGGGAATGGGTGCCCCCACGATCGTTGAGAACGCAAGATTATAACGAAATTGTTAATGACCCTGATATAGACATAGTTGTCGAACTTATCGGAAAGTTTCATCCTGCATATGATATCATAAAAAGGTGTCTTGAAAGCGGCAAGGCAGTTGTTACCGCAAATAAATTCCTTCTTTCAAAAAAGCTTGTAGAACTTATTGGACTTGCAAATCGAAACAAAACATATCTCGGTTTTGAAGCAAGTGTCGCAGGAGCAATACCTGTTATAAAAAGTTTGAGAGAAAGCTTTTCCGCAAATAGGATTAATTCAATTATTGGTATTCTTAACGGAACAACCAATTTCATTCTTTCATCTATGACAGAGAAGAAACAAAGTTTCCAGGATGCTTTGCTTTCTGCCCGCAAGCTTGGCTATGCCGAAAGTGACCCGTCTCTTGATATTTCTGGACGAGATAGTGCTCAGAAACTTGCAATAATATCAACCTATGCTTTTCATCATCCTATATCGGATGATAATATTCTAATAGAAGGTATCGATAAAATTGAAGTCGAAGATATTGAAATTGCCCTTGAATTGGGATACAGGATCAAGCTGCTTGCTGTGGCAAAGAGAATGAACGGTACAGTTTTTCTCAGAGTTCACCCTGCGCTTATTCCTAAAAGCCATATCCTTGCTGATGTTGAAGATGTTTACAATGCTGTTTATCTTCAGGGAGATCTTTTTGGTAACTCTCTTCTTTACGGGGAAGGGGCCGGTGGAAAGGCAGCTTCGAGCGCTGTACTGTCGGATATAATTGAAATTGGGAAAAAGATATCGGTGCAGTCTCACTTTTCTGAACATTTTGTTATTGAACAGAATATTACAATTCTCCCTGTTGATAAAATTGAGACAAGGTATTATTTGCGTTTTACTGCAGTTGACAGGCCAGGAGTACTGGCAAAAGTGGCAAAGATCCTTGGTGAAAACAAAATAAGCATAGCCTCAGTAATTCAAAAGCAAGAAAATCCCGAGCACGCAGTTCCCATTGTTATGCTAACACACAGGGCACTTGA
>JAMWBX010000217.1 GCA_023818725.1 Candidatus Omnitrophota bacterium | reverse complement strand
ATTAACATTTATTGAGGCACCCAAAATCCTTTTAAAAAAATGGTTTATAATTAAAACCATAAACCATAGAAGCGGCCTGATCATGAAAAGGAAAGAAAAAATAAACAAAGCCATAACAAAAACATTACCGAATTCCGCACAAAAATATCGCTTTTCTAATTTCATTTTTTTCAAAATGGCATTATTATTTCATAATATCATAGACTTATTTTTTCCTGAAAAATGTCCCGGGTGTAATCGATATGCGGAACAAAAAAGGTACTGCTTTTGTAATGATTGTTCAATACAAATCATTCCAGCACAGCCGATAAAAGAGAAGATCTTTTCTCTTGCTATTTATGAAGGTCCTGTAAAAATTGCAATACACGCCCTCAAATACGAAAAAAGAAGGTGGGTTGCGAAATCCTTTGCTGAGTGGATGAGCGACTTTTTACACCAGTATCCAGAAATTGAATTCGACATAATAATTCCTGTGCCACTGCACCCTGTCAGGGAGTTTTTAAGAACCTTTAACCAGAGCTGGTTGATAGCATGTGAGCTTGGTAAGATACAGAAAAAGCCAGCGTTATACGATGTTGTAATAAAACAAAAAAACAATCGAAGCCAGACAGGTCTCAATGATATTGAAAGGAGAAAAAATGTAATAAATGCCTACAGGGTAAAAAAGCCATATCTGATTAAAAATAAAACCGTTCTCCTGATAGACGATGTTTATACAACGGGGTCAACAGTTGAAGAGGTGCAGAAGGTCCTTTACCAGGCAGGAGCAAAAAAAACAATTGTTCTGACTGTCGCAAGGGTGTGAAAAAATTTTTGACCGAAGCAGTTTTTTAGATTAACATAATATGTTTGAAGGGAGGATAAATGGAACTAAAAGGCAAAGTGCATAAGTTCGAGGACGACATTAATACAGACTATATCATATCAGGTCGCTACAAGTTTAAAACTCTGGACATGGAAGAATTGGCTCAGCACATATTTGAAGATATAGACCCTGATTTTTCAAAAAAAATGGCTCCCGGAGATTTCATCGTGGCAGGCAATAACTTTGGCTGCGGGTCTTCACGAGAACAGGCGGTCCTTGCATTGAAACACGCCAAAGTAGGCGCAATAATAGCAAAAAGTTTTGCAAGAATTTTTTTCAGAAACGGAATCAATGCGGGGCTCATCCTTGTGGAAGCAGATACAGACTTAATCTCGCATAATGACACATTGAGGATCGACCTTGCAGGAGGAAAAATCTTTAATGAAACAAAAAATGAAACTATACAGATCAAACCTTTGCCGGATTTTCTTCTTAGAATCATTAAAGAGGGTGGTGTGATTAACTATTTAAAAAAATACAGGGACTTTCAGATATGAAAAAACATAGAATAACATTAATACCTGGTGACGGAATAGGTCCGGAGATAACGGAAGTTACAAAAAAGTGCATAGGAGCTACCGGAGTTAACATTGAATGGGAAGAATGTGAAGCAGGCATACCGGCAATTGAAAAATATGGAGAACCTTTGCCTAAAGAAACTATAGAATCAATCAAAAGAAACAAGATATGCCTGAAGGGACCTATAACAACACCTGTTGGAAGTGGTTACAGGAGTATAAATGTTGCACTGAGGCAGATCTTCAATCTTTATGCATGTGTGCGACCATTCAAGGTTTATCCGGGAGCTAGAACTTCCTACAGGGAAATTGACCTTATCATTGTCAGAGAAAATATGGAGGACCTTTACGCAGGTGTGGAGTTTGAAGTCGGAAAGCCCGAAACTCTCAAAATAATACAGGAAATAAACAACCTATCTGAAAAGGAAATAAGACAGGACAGCGGTGTGAGTATAAAACCGATTTCTATTTCAGAATCAGAAAAAATTATGAGGTTCGCATTTGAATATGCACGCGGAAATAATAGAAAAAAGGTTACCGCTGTCCATAAAGCAAATATCATGAAGTTCACCGATGGTCTTTTTCTTGATGTTGCCAAAAGAGTTGCAACAGAGTATCCTGATATTGAATTTGAAGACAGAATAGTTGACAATATGGCCATGCAACTTGTTCAAAAACCACAAAAATATGATGTTATTGTGTGTCCGAATCTTTACGGTGACATACTTTCAGATTTATGTGCAGGGCTAGTTGGGGGTCTTGGCCTTTCCCCAGGCGTAAACTATGGTGATGAAATCGCAATATTTGAACCAACCCATGGAAGTGCTCCGAAATATGCAGGAAAAAACATCGTCAATCCCTCTGCTCAGATACTTGCAGCAATCCTGATGCTTCGCCATATTAAAGAAGTAGAATCAGCGAATCGTCTTGAAAATGCACTATCAAAGGTGATAGCTGATGGAAGATTTACAACATACGACTTCAAACCTGAAGGTGAACAGGGAGTAAGTACTTTCGAAATGGGCAGGGCAATAATAAGAGAACTTGGAGAATAAATGGTCACTGTTGTTGTCGGAATGCAGTGGGGAGACGAAGGCAAAGGCAAAATTATAGATACACTTGCGGAAAGTCATGACATAGTTGCTAGATATCAGGGAGGAGCGAACGCCGGACACACAGTCGTTTACAATAACAAAAAGTTTGTATTTCATCTTGTACCATCAGGTTTACTTCACAAAAATACTACAGGTGTTCTGGGAAACGGAGTCGTTATCGATCCAGTTTCCTTTTTTGAGGAAATAGCAAATCTGCAAAAACAGGGTATAGATTTTACCGGCCGGCTTCTTGTAGCGCAAAATGCCCATTTGACACTTCATTATCACAAAATTCTTGACCAAATAGAAGATAAAAAAAGGGGAGACAAAAAGCTTGGTACAACTGGCAGAGGAATTGGTACAACATACGCTGACAAATTCGGACGCATTGGGGTAAGAGTTTCAGATTTTCTAAATGAACAGATATTTATCAAAAAGCTGCATATTGCTCTTGAATTAAAAAATTATCTTTTCCAGCAGTACTACAAGGAACAAATCATAAAAGCTGAACAGCTTGCCAAACAGTACTGTGACTACCGGAATAGATTAAAGGAACTTGCTACAGACGTTTCGATTTATTTAAACAATGCACTGGATCGTGGGAAACGAGTACTGGCAGAAGGAGCTCAGGGAACATTCCTTGATATTGATTTTGGAACATATCCCTTT
>JAMWBX010000216.1 GCA_023818725.1 Candidatus Omnitrophota bacterium | reverse complement strand
GAAGATAAGGACAGAAAATTTACTTTGAATTTCTGGGGATATGTGCCTGAAAAAATAGCCGAACCTCTAAAATTTCAAATTTTTGACCCTGACGGAAAGAGTATTTATGAAGGCGAAATACCGAAAGGGCCGATACTTCCTGATAAGCCATATACTGTAAATATTCCACAGGATAATAAAACAGGCGAGTATATTCTTAAATTTTTGGGCAAAGGATATGAGAAAATTATGATTAACTGCCCGGTAAGCGACCTTCCAGAGGTTTATGTGATTCCGCCAGAAACACAGATAATGGCGGCTACAAGGTATTTCTGGAAGCCAGAAAAAAATCAGAAAAATCACTCTTTTACTCTTTCAGGCAATACCCTTTTTCGTCTTGAAACACCGAAGGGAGATAAGATTTTAACAGAATACAGGCAGAAAAAATTTGTTTTTCCTGTTGAATATGATTCTTACAGGATGAGTTTCTGTCAGAAAGGGGTCTCATCAAGTGGGCCTGGAGTATTTACAAACTCCAGAGATTACAGTATGGTTCTTTCAGCAGATGAATCTCTCTGGTTTTACCCTGAATTATTGAAAGAAAAAACAAGATAAAGGGGGTGAGAAAAATGAGAAAGGGGTTCACGCTGATTGAGCTTCTTGTTGTAGTTGCAACCATAGCCATCCTTGGAGCGATGCTGCTTCCCGTTTTTTCAAGGGCGAGAGAAAACGCCAGGCGCACAGTGTGTTTGAATAACCTCAAACAGATAGGGCTTGCCACGCATATGTACGCTCAGGACTTTGACGGATATCTTCCTCCTGGAACAGGAATAGTCAACAACGGAGATGGAAGTGGAACCTCTACTCCTATATGGGAATGGAGGACCAGCGATCATCCAACATTTGTGAAGTCAATTGGTGGATACAGGGGCCCTGGTTATTTTCTCAAGGGCTACAGGGCAACAGGCAGGGGACAGTATCTTCCAAACATTGAAGTTTTTATTTGCCCCAGCTCAAAAAGATGCAGGAATGCAATTGTGGGAACCAAAAGTTATCTTGTTAGCCAATTTGAAAACACATCTGGAGATTTATCGTGTTTAACTGTTTATGCCTGGAATCACAGCACAGACATCTATACGCACTCCTGGAATCCCACATCAAGGGCATACGGAAAATTGGATAAGGCGATAAAGCTGGGCGCAATATGGGTGACAGATGCCTACGAACCATATTCATGGCCTCCTGCACCAGGAACAGGCGCTCCCTGGCACGGAAATCATCTTGATAAAGACGGACTTCCAACAGGATTTAATATTTTATTTTTTGATGGAAGTGTGAAGTGGGTGCCAGGGTATAAGATATTTACAGTTTTGCGGGGATATGGGACAGGAGGAAACTACAATCACGGATGCGATTTCTGGACCAAATTGAACTGGAATAATCTGTCATATTAAAGACTTTCGATTAAGTTGATTCAGGAGAGACGAATGAGAAAGATTGGACCATTAGTTCTGTTGTGTTTGACGGTATCTTTTTGTTTTGCTGAAGAATTTCACATATCAAGCAAGGGAATTTATTTTTTTGAAGAAAAAGACGTGGAGTGGCATATAAATTTCAATGGCAAAATTCCTACTTCTTGCGGTTTTTATTTTATTCTTTTTGACGCAAACGGAAAAGCCCTTTACTGTGACGCGATACCTTCAGGCGACTATTCTGAAAATCCGTATACCATAACCATTCCAAGGGACAACATCACCGGATGTTATAAAGGCGTAATAGTTGGCAAAGAATCAGTTTCCGACGCTTTGAGCCTTCCTCTTAGCGATCTTAAATACGAGGTCTATGGCGGCGATTATTTCGCCGCAAGTTATAAAGGAAAGATGTACTTTCAGGTGAGAAAAGAGGATACATATGTTCTGGGAGCATATAAAGGGCATTTGAAGGTACTGAATGAAAAAGGAGAAACAATCGCAGACACCAGGGAAACAAAGAAACAGGAAAAATACGATAACCTGACAGAATTTTCGGGACAGAGAGGAATTAACTATATTCTTCAAATAGATTGCAGATACTTCAGGGTGAAAAATAATAACCCGATTTTTTTAAGCAATATTGCTGAAAAGTTGTTTATTCCGGACGAAAAGATAGACAGTATAGAATGGTGGAAAATTCCTCTGTCAACAAAGGAAGATAGATGAAAAAAATAGTCATAACAATCTTGCTTTTTTCCGGATTCATTCTCAATGGAGCCATTATCAATCCTCGTATCCATTATGTGGAATGGGAACAACTGAGCAATGACTTAAAGTTCAATGTTGCATTGGAAAAAGAGGAATTTTCAAACCTTGACAGGGAAGCAAGGATAGTTTTTGCTGCAGAAAAAGGAAAAGCGATAAAATCTCTGGATGAAATAAGTATAAAATGCAGGATTTCTTCAATGGAAACATCGAGCGCCATATTTGAGAAAGAAATGCCTGCGGAAAAAGGTATCATTGTTTTCGACTTTGAACTGGAAGACCTGAGCCCTGGCAATTATAAGGTGTCAGGAGAAGTTAAACACGCCGGTAAGATATTGAAAACAGAAGAAAAAATTTTCAGATATGTCAAAGAAGACCCTCCTGCAAACAGGGGAAAGATTCCATTGTTTTTTTCTGCCGGAGTGCCATTGAAAGAACCTTTCCCTGTTTCTTTCGGGATTCCTTTTCCAAAAGGAGCTTTATGGGATGAAAAGAATGTCAGGATTGTAGACAGAAAAGGCAATGAAATTCCGTGTCAGAAGACAGTCAGATCGCGATGGGGCTATTCCAGCAAGTCAAGTATCAGGTGGCTTGGCATTGACTTTCAACCTCAGGAATTGAAACCTGACTGGATGAATAAAACTCAAACAAACTATTTTGTGGAGTTTGGTCCGCAAATAAAACCTGCCTCTTTCAGCGGAATAAAGATAGAAGAAACTCCTGAATTTTATAATGTTGACACTGGAAAAGCAAAATTTGTAATCAGAAAGAAGGCGTGGAATCTTATTGATAGCGTGTCTTTAAAAGGAAACGAAGTTTTCAAAAACAGTCCTGACCAGGGCTTCTATTTGATTGACCATCAGGGAGGCATTTACAGGGCTTGCAATGACAGGGAAGTAAAGGTTGAAATAGAAGAAAAAGGGCCGCTTAAAACAGTGTTC
>JAMWBX010000004.1 GCA_023818725.1 Candidatus Omnitrophota bacterium | reverse complement strand
GATATAATACTGTTTTTATGTGGGCGTGGAAATATAGAGAGCCAATTCTTGACATAATGGAAATGATTACAGGAAACAGAAATCACTACGCAATGATGAAAATAGGCGGTGTCAGACGGGACATAGAGAATGAAGACATACCAATTATGAAAAAGATTCTTGATGAACTTAAACCAAAACTGGAGATGCTTACAAATGCTGTGCTGGATGATCCTGTTTTAGCAGCAAGATTGAAGGGGGTCGGAGTATTGACGAAGCAGGATATTAAAGATTATGGAGCCCTGGGACCAATTGCTCGTGCTTCAGGTGTGGACATTGATGTTAGAAGGGATAGCCCTCATGCCGCGTACGACCTTGTTGAATGGGATGTTGTTCTCTGTCAGGAAGGAGATGTCTTTTCAAAGGCAGTCGTGCGACTTGGCGAGTGTTTTCAATCGATAAAAATTATTGAGCAATGCCTTGATAGATTGACCAAGATAAAAGGAGAAATTTCATTTGAGGTAAGAGAAATTCCGCCAGGCGAGGGTATTGGACACTATGAGGCTCCGAGGGGAGAGTGTTTTCATTATGTAAGAAGCGATGGAACAAGCAGACCATTCAGGCATAAGATAAGAGCGCCAAGTTATGCTAACATCCCTACATTTAAGGCAAGTTGTGTCGGGCAGACTATTTCCGATGTCACGATTATACTTGCGGGGGTTGACCCTTGCTATTGTTGCACTGAAAGGGCGATAACTGTTTATGATGCCAGCACAAAGAAAAAGCTTTTTAATGGAAAAGATTTGATACTACTTTCACAGGAAAAAACAAAAAAAATAAAAAAACAACTTGGATTTAAGGATGTGTAAATGAACATAATTTACTATCTGATTGGACTACCGATTGCGGTTGGTCTGGCGTGCCTTATTATTCCAGAAAGGGCCCGTGTTTTGATATGGGGTATAGCATTTGATGTCTGTTTTATTTTGTTCAGCGCTTTTTTATTTTTCTTTTCAAGACCGCCGGATCCAGCAAATGGAATGTTTGTCTGGGACGCGCTTGCGAATCTTACGCTTCTTGGCGCGGGATTCTTCAGTCTCATTGTGTGCGTTTATAGCTATAAAATGATAGTTGAATCTGCAGGTAGATATTATGGATATCTTTTGATAACCCTCGGCGCCACGATAGGAGCTGTTGTTTCAAATAATCTAATTTTGATGTCTGTGTTCTGGGGAATTCTTGCGATTACATTATATTTGATGATAAATCTTGGCGGCTCTGACGCCGCGTATCCTGCGAAGAAAACATTTATAATGGTTGGCGGAAGCGATTCATTCCTGATTCTTGGAATAGCGATTATATGGGTACTGACTGGCAGTTTAAATATAACTGAAATCAGGATCCAGATAGACAGCTGGCTTGCTGCGTCAGCATTTTTGTGTTTTGTCTGCGCGTCGTTTGCAAAGGCAGGAGGGATGCCGCTGCACACCTGGATTCCTGAAATTTCTGAGAAGGCGCCTGTTTCAGTGATGGCGTTTCTTCCTGCTTCGCTTGATAAACTGCTGGGGATTTATCTTCTTGCAAGGGTATGCCTGAATTTATTTTCATATCATGAATCCTTATGGTTCTTGCTTCGCTTGCTTGGTTCAATCACAATTGTTGCGGCAGTTTTTATTGCCTTGATTCAACACAATATGAAAAAGCTCCTTGCCTATCATGCTATAAGCCAGGTTGGCTATATGATTGTTGGTATTGCATCCGGAACTCCAGTCGGTATTGCCGGCGGACTTTTTCATATGCTCAATAACGCAATTTACAAGTGTTGTCTCTTCCTTGGCTCGGGCAATGTTGAAAAGCAGACAGGTTCAACTGAGCTTGACAATTTAGGCGGACTTGGAAGGAGTTTGCCAGTTACTTTTACCTGTTTTCTTTTTGCTTCTCTTGCCATCAGCGGGATTCCTCCTTTCAATGGATTCTTCTCAAAATGGATGATTTACCAGGGTCTGGTTGAATCAGGAAAATCAACGGATCAGTCCTGGATTTTATGGATTGTGATGGCAATGATTGGCAGCGGACTTACCCTTGCCAGTTTTATGAAGATTATCCACGCCACCTTCCTCGGGCACGTTTCTTCCAATTTGAAAAAAAGAATTTTCGAGCCCCACTGGACTGCATTATTTTCTGTTATTGTGCTTGCAGCACTTTGTTTGGTTTTCGGGATATTTTATTACAGGATCCCTTTAAAATTGATGATTGCTCCGATATTGCAGGGAATTAATATTCAAAATGTTTCAGGCATGTTTTTGCCCCTTGCTTTCATAGTTTGTGGTATTATACTTGGAATAATTCTTTATTTTGTTTTGAAACCGCGCAGTATAAGAATTGCGCCAGCATTTGTGGGCGGTGAAACGCCTGCTGAAGGTATGAAGGTTTCAGGAACAGATTTTTATAATCCGATAAGGAATGCCAGATTCTTGAAAACGATGTATCATGCTTCTGAAAATAAATTTACTGACATTTACGATGTTTTTAAGTCTATTGCATCCTATTTCACTGAAGGGTTGAGAGTAATTCATACCGGTATTCTTGGCACATACTTAACCTGGATATTGTTTGGCTTGGCAGTTTTGCTTTATCTTTTCGTACAATGGTGAGAATAATTATGAGAAAAGGGGACATGAAAAATGGTTGAATTTCTTATTGGAGTGTTTATTTTTTTTATGATTATCGCAGCTATTATTGCGCTTGAGACGAGTGATTTGCTTTCAGCTATTATTTCTGTTGGTGCCATTGGTGTTGCGGCGAGTATCTGTTTTTTACTTGTAGGCGCCCCTGATATTGCAATTACCCAGATGGTTGTTGAAGTCCTTTCTCTGGTAATACTTATCAGAGCCACAATAAGGCATGACCTGACTGCGATTAACGGAGACAGGGAATTTTTTGGCCTGACAATAACAATTGCGTTGCTTTTTGCTTTTTTCCTTTTTGGGTTTAAAGCATTTGCATCTCTAGCAGAATTTGGTGTACCCGCAATGTCGCGATTTTTTGATGCGCCATCCAATACTTACATTAATTCGGGTTTCAAAGAAACTGGTGCGAGTAATATTGTGACATCAATCATACTTGATTATAGAGGATTTGATACACTTGGCGAGGTTACTGTGCTATTTACTGCAATATGGGGTGCGCTTGCGATAATGAGAGTTTACAGCCGCAAGAAAAGGAAAAACAGGGACAAACATGAATAAGAGCAAACAACAGGGGATGAGCATAATTGTCCAGACAGTTGCGCGATGGACAAAGGGTTATATCTTTTTGTTTGGGGTTTACCTCACGTTTTATGGACATCTCACGCCTGGCGGAGGTTTTTCAGGTGGGGTCGTGATTGCAGTAACATTTGTGCTTCTGACTTTGGCTTTTGGCAAGGAAAGAGCTCTAAGCAAGCTCGGAAAGGTTCTTGCTTCGGTTCTGGATTGCTCCGGGGCATTGCTTTTCTTATTAATAGCAGCTCTCGGAATATTGTTTGGGGGTGCATTTTTTGCAAACTTTATTGAAAAGCGGTTTCCGAGTGCAAATTTTCGTCTTTTCAGTGCTGGAAACTTGCCCCTATGCAATATATCCATTGCAATCAAGGTTGGTGCTTCATTATTTATGATTTTTATAATCCTTGCTGTAAGAAGAGTTGTTGAAATTAACGGGAAGAGGAAACTAATATCCACAGAATTTTTTGAGACACCTGAAAAGGGGAAAAGCAGATGATTTACACTTTGTGTTTTTTGCTTTTTACAATTGGTCTTTACGGTGTGACCTGCAAGAAAAATATTGTCAAGATTATTCTGGGCTTGCTTATCATGGAATATAGTATCAATCTTTTTTTAATACTTCTTGGGTGGAGGAAAAACGGAATAGCACCGATAATCGATCAATCTATGAGCCATGAAGTTTTTGTTTTTCAGGCAGTTGATCCATTACCTCAGGCTCTGGTATTGACATCGATTGTAATAGGACTTGGAGTTTTGTCCTTGATGGTTGCAATATCAATCAGATTATATCAAAGATATGGTACTTTTGACATAACAGAAATGAACAAGCTTAAACGCTAACATAAGGAGGATATGACTAATCTTTCTTTATTTATTCTAATCCCTCTGGCAGCAGCGTTTCTCATTCCTGTGGTAAGCAGGAAGTTAAAATGGTTCCCTGATGTTTGTGGCATTTTTACAACATTGTTGCTTTTACTTTTATCGTTGCAAACAATGAATCAGGAAACTGTTTATGCAATGGGAAATTGGCCGGCCCCATATGGCATAGTTTTTGTTCTTGATGGTTTTAGCTGCCTTCTATTGATAATTATCAATCTGGTTGGATTTGTCTCAACGCTTTTCTCTTTTGAGTATATAGAGTACTTTTACACTTCCAAACTTCGCTATTACTCTCTTTTCCTGCTTATGCTGGCTGGAATGAATGGGGTAGTATTGACCGGTGATTTATTTAACCTCTTTGTTTTTCTTGAGATTGCTTCTATTGCTTCGTATGCTCTTGTTGGATTTGGGTGTCAGTCAAGAGAACTTGAAGCCTCTTTTAAGTATTTAGTAATGAGCACAGTGGCATCATCTTTTATTTTGCTCGCTATTGCGCTGGTATACGGAAGATTTGGCTCGCTGAATATCGCACATATTGCACTTCTTATTAAACAGCACGGGATGAATGACACAATAATTTTTTCTTTTGTTCTTCTGCTTGTTGGTTTTGGGGTCAAATCTGCAATTGTTCCGTTTCATGCCTGGCTTCCTGACGCGCATCCGTCGGCGCCGGCTCCGATTTCTGCAATGCTTTCAGGGGTCGTGATTAAGGCGCTTGGAGTTTATGCTATTGTTAGGCTGGTCTATAATCTTTTTGGTATGACTGCTCTAATCTCCAATTTACTTATTTATTCTGGAATTATTTCGATGATTATCGGAGTGCTGCTGGCACTCGGACAATGGGATTTTAAGAGATTACTTGCATATCACAGCATAAGTCAGATGGGTTATATTTTTCTTGGTTTCGGACTTGGCACACCACTTGGTATTCTTGGTGGAGCATTCCATCTTTTCAATCACTCATTGTTCAAATCGCTGTTATTTCTTAACTCCGGGAGTGTAGAATATGAAACAGGAACCCGGAATCTTGAAAAACTTGGCGATCTTGTTCAGAAAATGCCTGTAACCGCTTTTTCTTCTTTGATAGCATCTTTGTCAATATCTGGAATTCCACCTTTCAACGGTTTCTGGAGTAAGCTAATAATTATCATAGCTGCAGTACAGGCAGGAAAACCCGTTGTTGCATTATGGGCAGTTATAGGAAGTATTCTGACACTTGCTTCGTTTTCAAAGATTCAAAGATATGTCTTTTTCGGACACGGGAAAAATTTTGATCAGAATTCTTTTAAAGCCATTAATGAAGTTCCTCTGTTAATGAAAATGTCAATGATTATACTGGCAATATTATGTACTTTTACAGGTTTGCTTATGATTAATGGGGTTAATGGAATATTTGGACCCGTCGTGAACGTTTTAGATGCCGGACCCCATACTTATATTGAGAAAATTTTGAAGTCTAACTTTTTTATTCCAGGAAATTAAGAAATGAGAAAAGGTGTTTTATTTTTTCTCCTATTCTTGCTTTGGATATTGCTTGTTTGGCCATTTTACCATAGGGCAATTGACTATCAAAGTATCTTTGTTGGCGCGATTGTTAGCTTCTTTGTTTCTTTAATATTTGGTGAATTGTTTACTGAATCCCCGCATAAGTTTCTTAGCGTAAAACGGTATTTCTGGGCAATTTTGTATCTTCCTGTCTTTCTTTGGTCATGTTTTTTGGCAAATCTCGATGTGGCATACAGGGTTCTTCATCCATCATTGCCGATTCGACCCGGGATTGTAAAGATTCGAACAAGATTGAAAAGTAAGTCTGCCATTACCGCTCTTGCTAACTCGATTACGTTAACGCCTGGGACTTTAACCGTGGATGTGTGTGAAGACGGGTATCTTTACGTTCACTGGATATGTGTCAGGGAAATTGATGTAGAGAAAGCAACAATGATAATAGTTAGAAGGTTTGAAAACCTTCTTGAAAGGATATTTGAATGATTGGTTTGATCGTTATTATTCTTGTTTCGTGTAGTTTCTTATGCTTATTTAGAATTGCCAGAGGGCCGACTGCTTCAGATCGAGCAGTAGCAATGGACATTCTTGGAATTATGGTGGTGGGTTTTTGTGTTGTTGTGAGTATTTTGACTGGAAAAGAATTTTACCTGACTACAGCTATTGTATGGGCATTGCTGAATTTTGTCGGAATTTTAGCATTATCAAAGTTTCTCGAAGGTCGTGGTTTTGATGACTAGGGGCGAATATGAATGAATATATTGGCTTTGCTTTTATAATTATCGGCGCGTTGTTTGACCTGTTTGGTTGTATCGGATTGGTAAGGTTACCGGATCTCTACAATAGACTTCAAGCTGCTACCAAGTGCGTGACACTTGGAACCTGTGGAATGCTGTTTGGTGCTTTTATTATTTTCGGTTTCACGGTAAGTGGAATGAAAGCATTTTTATGTGCTGTTTTTGTTTTGGTAACTTCTCCTACTTCAGCGCATGCCCTTGCACGGGCATCGTACGTATCCGGAGTTAAACTCTGGCAGGGTAGCGTCGTGGACAAACTGAAAGAGGATATTGAAAAACATTGACTCTTGATGATAAATTGCGGGTGAAACAATGAGAAAACCAAAAATAAGAGAATTGAAGGAAGCAATTATCAGTCTTGTTTCAAGGCCTTATACAGCAAAATTTCCGGCTGAGGCGCATGTTCCTTTTGAGAGGTTCAGGGGCAAGCCCCAGTTTAATCCAGAAAAGTGCGTTGGATGCGGCGCCTGCGCCATTGTTTGCCCTGCTGAAGCCATCAAGGTTGAAGATATCATCAATAAAGAAGGATCCAAACGAATTCTTACCCATTATTCTGGCATCTGCATTTTTTGCGGTCAATGTGAGGCAAATTGCATTGCGGATAAATCCGGTATAAAGCTTACGAAGGAATTTGATATCGCATATTTTAAACAGGAAGAGGACTGTCATTGTGTTGAGCATGAACTTCTTGTTTGCAGCGGTTGCGGAAAATTAATAGGAGCAAAAAAACATCTGATATGGACGATAAAGAAAATTGGACATCTTAGTTTTGCTCAAGGGACATTATTGAATATAAACCAGGAAATTCTTGAAGTGAAAAGCGAGATAGATAGGAAAGAAGTTAAGAAACCCTTAAATAGGACAGATTTTTTCAAAATTGTCTGTCCGCAATGCCGGCGAGAATCGCTTTTAATTGACGAGAGCATCAAGAGTTGAAGTTTGCTCCAATCCTTATCAGAATTCATTTGCAATAATCTTTTTGATTTGAACTCAGGCTCAATTTAAGTTATAGTAGTTGAAATCTTAACAATGGAGGTTAATTTGAAAAAAATAGCATTCCTCGTAAATTTGATTTTAATATGTGGGATGCTATGTTTTGGTCAGGTTTTGCAAATTAACCCGTGGAAAAAGGATGCTTCAATGCTTTCAAGGTTTCTAACTGTTTCTTTATCAGACTATTTAAATCATGAGGGTAAATGGAGTTTTCAACAACAGAAAATTATTGTTTCAGGAATCCCTTTTCAACTTGATAATAAACAGGGTTTGAACAATGTTTTTCTTAAAGATGCGGGATGGAAGGATTGGAATACAGATCCGAGTTCTTATTATGCAGCGTATGATTCATTGCCTGTCGAAACAGATATTTCAAGGGTGATGATACACATTCCATTTGATTATTACAGCGCTGTGTACATTATAGGCTATTGTGAAAACAACCCTGATTTTACAGATATTCTAACATTGAGGATTGGCAAGTTCAGCGGAGGCCATGGACAAACAAGATACTTCGATTTTTCGGCACAGGTGCCGCGAGAGACTGAAACGCGGCGTAATGTGGCAAGAATAAAAACAGAATCAGGCGCTGTTTTCCTTGTTAGAATTCCACTGGATAACGCAATATGGCAGGATTTTGAAAATCAAACTGTTCTTGATGTCGACATAACAAAAGAGATTCGCCTTGCAATTCGAAGACCTGATCCGTGCAGATACCAGACAAGACCACTTGGATTGCCCAGCGGAATCCATATTTACGCCATCACCTTTGAACGAGCGCCTGTTAGAATGTGGGTTGGTTCTGATCAGCCCGGCCATATTTTTAATGAGCCGTCTGCGCCAGTATTTAATGTAAAACTGTCAAAAATTTTTCCATTTAAGGATTGTGAGATAGAGGCAAAAGCGACTGATTGGTACGGAAATGTTACATCTGTTTCATTGTCAGATATCAAGGTTTTCAATACCGGTGCGACAATGGTTCCACTAAGACTGGATGTAAAAAAGAAAGGATATTACGATCTTGCAATTTCCGTTAAGATAAATAAGCGGTTGGTTTTCACAAGATTTACAAGTTTTGCCCTGCTTGCGCCTGACGACCGAAAATACAGAAATGAATCGCCTTTTGGAACCTGGGATTTTTGCGGTGGGCATTTTACTTCTGATAATCCTGATATTGTTGGGCCCCTTTATGTGAAGGCAGGCCTCAGATACGGAATGTTTGGTTTTTCAGATGAAGCAAGGAAAAAATATGGAATTATCAAAGGTAATGATATGAAGTTGAGCGATAGGCAGATTGAGGAACTTGCTGAGAAGATAAAAAAAGACCCTTCAATAAAGGTTCCTGAAAGATTGATGATTTTTCATGAGAATGCAATATCTGGAGAACACATTATGAGAGTGCCTGATGTTTTCACTGGCAGAAAATATGTTTTGAGCGAATCAGAGGAGAAAAAGTTTAAGGAGATGTGGGATTATGCGGAAAAGACTGCAACTGCGATAAGAAAACACTTTCCTAAAACTGAAATCTATTTTGGAAACGGTGCGCCTCAATTACTTGAAGAGTTTTGCAGAAATAAATTTCCTGCGGAGCTTCTGGGTTCAAGAGGCAATGAAGCAGGCAATTTTATGAGGATGCCTGAAACCCAACCGCCTGATTTTATTGCGAATAACGCAGGACTGTGGATGGATAGAATGATTCTTGATTATTATGGTTATAAAAATACACCTCTTCGCCAGTGTTATGAGATGTGTTACCCAAATACAAATCCTGGTAATCTCTCTCCAGAAACTCAGGCAAAATATTTTGTCAGACATATGATGCATTCCCTTGCATGGCGTATCCCGATAATCAGGGCAGGGATAATAACAGATGTGGGTAATTCATACTATTTTAGCAACTGGGGCGCTGCTGGATTATGCTATGGAATTCCGGACATCAGACCTAAACCAGCTTATGTTGCGATAGCCGCGATGACGCGGGTCCTTGACGGCGCTAAATTTAGCAGAGCAATACCTGTTAATTCATCTGTTGTTTATGGGCTTGAATTTATGAGAAAAGATGGAAAATATGTGAGTTCTCTATGGACGATACGTGGCACAAGAGATATCGAGATTATCTACACTAACAGGGTAAAAGGATTTTTGACTGATATGATGGGAAATGAAACCTTTTTGACTGTAAAAAATAACTCTGTATCTCTGACGATTTCTTCAGAGCCAGTGTACATTACAGCTGATAGGCCAGCATTGAAAATTGTGGCAGGTGCCGCAAAGATGGAAGAAAGACCAAAAAAGGATTTTTATTTGATTTCATCTCTTGGCAATCTTTCAGAATGGAAAATAGAGCAGGGGATTAATCGAGAACTTGAGACATACAATTTTAACTGCCCGAGAAGAAAAGGAAATTTTGAGTTCAAGATTGTGGACTATTTTGAGGGTGAAACAAATGTAATGCAAATAAAGCCGAAATTACCTGTCCCTGGCTCAGAATATCTTCCAATGTATGAGGTTCTCGCTCATAATACCGGGGTTGAAATTCCAGGGGTACCCACAAAAATAGGGTTAATGGTAAATGGTAATGGAGGCTGGGGTAGAATTATTTTTGAGCTTGAAGACGCATCAGGACAGAGATGGATTTCCATAGGAGCAGAACAAAAGGGAGAACCCACAAGGTGGATGGCTGACTGGTTTAAACCAGAAGAATTTGCGCAGTTGAAAAGTTCCAATTTATGCGATTGGAATACGGATGACGCATGGCAAAGAAGTTATATAAATTTTGAGGGCTGGAGGTATCTTGAATTTCCACTTCCAGGCAATTACCCGGGTGAAGGGTATCATTGGCCATATAGCAGCCAATGGAGGTATTTTGGAGATGGCGTTGTTAAATATCCCTTAAAATTTAAGAAACTGATAATTACACTACCTGAAAGGGTTCTTTATCTCACAGATTATAAGCGGGTTTTAAGACAGGAAATTTATATTAAGGATCTGATGGTAACCTACCAGGTGCCAGAGTTCGCGTTCAAGGCGGAATGATGCGCAAAAATGCGAGATGGTTAGCGATTTTCATTTGCGTATTTGCCTGCACGTTAGTTAACTGCCAGGTTAAAACCGGACTTGAGGTTTTAAAAGAAAGGGATTTTGATATTCTTAAAGGAAAGAGAGTTGGTTTGATAACGAATCAGACGGGTATCGATAAAAATTTTTATTCAATTGTTGATATTTTAAGAAGTAAGGAAGGCATCAATCTTGTGGCGATATTTGCGCCTGAACATGGTTTTCTGGGTGGAGTTCAGGGAGATATTTCAGATTCCATCGAGTCGAAAACGAAAATACCTGTTTACAGCCTTTACGGTTCAACAAGAACAATTCCTGATGAGAAATTAAAGGATATAGATGTTATTGTTTTTGATATTCAGGATATTGGGTCAAGGTCGTACACTTATATAAGCACGATGAAGCTTGCGATGGAACAGGCAGCAAAGAGTCAAAAGGAATTTGTGGTTCTTGACAGGCCAAATCCGGTAAATGGAATAATTGTTGATGGACCTGTTCTTGAAAGCAGATTTATCTCTTTTATCGGAACTGCTGAAATTCCTTATGTACACGGAATGACAATCGGCGAACTCGCCTTATACTTTAATTCAGAGCTTAAAATTAATTGCAACCTCACTGTTGTTCCAATGAAAGGATGGAAACGGACAATGGCATGGAATGACACCGGACTTGTCTGGGTTCCAACTTCTCCGCATATTCCTGAATCCGACACTCCGCTTTATTATCCTATTACTGGCGTGATAGGGGAGTTATCAATCGTTAGTGTTGGAGTTGGTTATACTCTTCCTTTTAAGATTATTGGTGCTCCATGGATTGACGCTGAAAAATTTTCAGGTGAACTGAACAAAAAAAATCTCCCTGGTGTTGTTTTTCATCCATTTTATTTCAAACCATACTATGGAATATACAAGGATCGGTTTTGCGCTGGAGCAAGAATTATTGTAAGAGACGCAGTTAATTACAAGCCTTTTGCGACAGGACTTGCGATTATGGAGGTGCTTTTGCGACTTTATCCTGAAGAATTTAATTTTTCTCAAAAAAAGAATAAAGATAGAATTTTGACATTTGATAAGGCGTGCGGAACAGACGCGATAAGGATAAAACTTAATTCGGGAGAAGATTTTTCAAGTATTGAAAGCTGGTACAGTTCACAGATTCAGGATTTTATAAAAAAACGTGAAAAATATCTGTTGTATTGAAACACTCTGACATTCAGAATATAGAATTGGAAATCAGGAAATAATCCACAATTTTTTATGAAAGGCAAAAAATGTTTCCCCAAAAGTAGTCCATTCCATTGTAAAGGGGCTCAGGGTTTTTAGAAAGTGAGGCAGATTGTTTGATTTAGACCGACCGGGATAATATTTTCTGAGGGATCGTCAATAATGAGAATCAAGAAAAACCGATCATGGGTGTATCTGTTTCCCGCCCTGATGGACTTTTCAGTTGCCGCAGTTTTGATCTTTTCAGCAATAAAGGCGGTTGAACTGGGAGCAAAACCAGTTATGGTTGGTGCGCTTGGTTCTGTATGGGGTATCACTTATTTTATTTCGAGTTTAGTTTTGAGCAGAATCATCACAAGAAAGAATTCAGCGAAGTTTATGATATTTAGTTGCGCAGGCTTTGTTTGTATTGGTCTTTTTTTTGGCTTGTTTGAAAGCTTGCGCTCTCTTTTCGTTCTTCTTTTTGCTGGTGGACTTTTTTCTGCGTTTTTTTTTGTTGGTTTTCAGTTGTTTATGGAGCACAGCGGCGGTACGAGCGCTTCCAGAGCTTCCGCATTTTACACGCTATCATGGAGCAGCGGCATGGCTTTTGGTTCAATTGCTGAGGGATTTCTGATGACTGAGGGCCTGTTATGGTCTCAGTTTCCTGTTTTGATTCCGGCGCTGGTAGTGATTTCTGGAATATTGATGTTTCAAAGGACCAATAACAAAGCTGACTTATATCCTGAAATTCAAAATAACAATATTTCTGACTCTATAGTCGAGGCTTACACGAAGATCGCCTGGATTGAAATATTTACTGTTACTCTTGTAACAGGAGGGATAAGGTATTTGCTGCCCAAAATGACGATTTCATTTTTTCATTTCAGCCATACTCAGGCGGCTTTGACAGTTTTTTTATTTTTTGTTTTGCAGGCGATGAGTGGTTATTTAAGCGCTTTTTTCAAATTTCTTGGCTATAATCTTGCCGCGCATAATTTATTGAAATTGCTTGCTGCTGCAGGTCTCATTGCCACTGTTTTGTTTCCTTGTGGTTTTTTTGTGTTTCTGTTTGTATGCATTCTTGGGATATACGCAGGCCATGCGTTCTGGGCATCTGTGTTTTACGCAATAAACCACAGAATAAGAGCTGGTTTTAATGTGGGGATTAATGAATCTCTGGTTGGAGTTGCTTCTGTGGCAGGCCCTTTTCTATCAGGGACAATGCTAAATCTCGGGTTGACTTATTTTTTGCTTTTTCCCTGTTTTGTTTTTATTTTATCCAGTTTTCTTCAGCGTACAAGCTTGAAGAAATTTTACATAAGCGCTTAACCAGTTTCGTTCAACAGCTCCAGTATTTTTTTCTCGATGACATCCCTGCATCTTCTGAATTCTTCGAGTATTTCTTCTTCTGTTCCAGTGGCGCCCGCCGGGTCTTTGATGTCCCAGTGGATTCTTTTCGCATTTCCAGGGAAAAATGGGCAATTCTGTTTCGCGTTTTCGCAGAGAGTAATAATATAGTCAAAGTCCTTTCCGATAAATTGCTCAAGCCCTTTGGATTTTTGTTTCGAAATATCGATTCCAATTTCATTCATTACTTTTATTGCGTAAGGATTCACTGTCGACGGATTAAGTCCTGCGCTGAAAGCGATGAGTTTATTTTTCCCATAATGGTTTACCATCCCTTCAGCCATCTGGCTTCTGCAGGAATTTCCGGTACAGAGAAAAAGTATTTTTTTCATCTGGTTGTGATTATAAGGTACACCGCGCATATTATAAGTAGTATACCACAGATTTTCTTTACAACAACTATTCCCTTTGATTTTTCACCCCAGTTCAGATATTTCTGGACGCTTTCCACAGAAGTCCCGGCGAAAACAATAACAGAGCAGTGCCCGATAGCATATGCTAAAAGAAGAATTGCGCTGTAAAGAAAATTTGTTGACGCAACCTTGAAAACAACCGCAAGCATGGGAGCCATATAGGCGAAAGTGCAGGGACCCAGCGCAAGACCAAAAACAAATCCCAGAACAAAGGCTGCAAATACCCCTTTTTTACTTATTTTAAGGGCATTATTGCCGGGTTGCAGAAAAGGAAGTTTTATAATCTCGAGCAGATATAATCCAATTACAACAAATACAATCGCAACGATATAGTTGGAAACCGGGCCAATATTCCCTGCCATTTTACCAAGGGCGGCAGTAATAAACCCGATTACGGTAATTGTTAAAAGAATCCCGAACGAAAAGACACTGGACAGTAAAAAAGCGTTTCTTGTTGACATCTTTCCCTGATTGCTTATGAACCCAACAATCAGGGGAATGCTTGCTAGATGGCAGGGACTTAAAAGTATGCTCAAAATTCCCCATACAAAAGATGCGGATATTGCGGCAGGTGGCGAACTTTCTACAGCATGCGATAAAACTTCAAATAGTCTGTAAATGTTCATTTTTCAAACCTGTATCCGAGTTCTGTCCATTTTTGTAAAATATCCTGTTTTGACATAAAACCTTCGTGCCTATAAATTTCCCTTCCGGTTTCGTCGAAAAAGATTTGAGTTGGTATCAACCTT
>JAMWBX010000215.1 GCA_023818725.1 Candidatus Omnitrophota bacterium | reverse complement strand
AGGGTTCAGAAAAGGCCTCAATTTTTGCAGAAGGAACCATGAAGGATGTAAGAAAACTTTTAAAATTATAAAGAAGGGACAGTTCAAATCAACTTGATAGCAAGAAAAAGTCTATCATTCATTCAACCGTATGTTCCAGGAAAACCTGCGGAGGTTCTTTTCAGGGAAAAAGGGATTTCAAGAATTATTAAACTTGCGTCAAATGAAAATCCTTTTGGACCATCCCCTAAGGCAATAAAAGCGATAAAAAGGAGATTGCCGGAAATTAACAGATATCCAGAGGGTTCGGCTTTTGCTTTAAGGGAGAAACTTGCCAGCATTTTGAAGGTCAAAAGTAGTCAAATAATTACTGGGAGTGGTTCAAGTGAGATTATAAGCATGGCAATACAGGCGTTTTGCGAGCCAGGGGACGAGATTGTGTTTCCCCATCCGTCCTTCATCATTTATAAAATCCTTGCTTATGCTCATGGCACCATACCTGTTACTGTAGAACTGAACAGAGATATGAGCTATGATCTTGATTCTTTTTTTGAAAAAATTTCAAAGAAAACAAAGCTTGTAATATTATGTAATCCAAACAACCCAACAGGTTCGCACATAAGGAAAAACCAGCTTCACTCATTTATGAAGAATATTCCGGATAGAATAGTAGTACTTTCTGATGAGGCATATTTTGAGTACGCCGAAGACCCTGAGTTTGGAACATGTATAGACTGGTTGAAAGGGAAAAATGTGATAGTAACAAGAACCTTTTCCAAGATATACGGGCTTGCGGGCTTGAGAATTGGCTATGGAATTGCTTCGCAGGATATAATAAGAACAATGGAAAAGATAAGACCTCCGTTTAATACAACGTCACTGGCGCAGCATGCAGCACTTGCTGCTATTGATGACCGTGCATTTGTTGAAAAATCATTAAAAAACAATAAAAAAGAGAAGAGATTTCTTACAGAAAAATTGAAGAAGCTCGGATTTAATGTTTTTCCAAGTGAGGCAAATTTTTTGTTTTGCAGCAGTAAACATAATGCAGTTAAAATATGCAGGAAACTTGAAGAAAAAGGAATAATCATCAGACCTATGACCGGGTTTGGGATGGAGGAAAATTTTGTCAGGATAACCATCGGGAAGCCAAGCGAGAATCGCCTTTTAATCAGACAGTTGCGTTCAATAATGAATAGGAGGTCCTCATGAGAAAGCTCGGAGTAAATGTGGATCATGTTGCAACCCTCAGGCAAGCAAGAAGAGGGAGGTTTCCATCTCCTGTGGTAGCAGCTG
The DNA here is from genome assembly GCA_023818725.1 of Candidatus Omnitrophota bacterium. Lineage (GTDB taxonomy): Bacteria > Ratteibacteria > UBA8468 > B48-G9 > DTJG01 > DTJG01. The sequence continues at coordinate 1,909 of JAMWBX010000215.1, read as the reverse complement.
GAATATGTGAGGTTGCAGGATGCGATTCCATTGTCTGTCATTTAAGGGAGGATCGAAGGCATATACAGGATAGCGATGTTTATCAGCTGAAAAACTCGGTAAGAATCCTTAATCTTGAGATGGCCACAAGTGATGAGATTGTCGAAATTGCTATTAAGGTTGCGCCTGCGCAGGTTACCCTTGTTCCCGAAAAAAGACAGGAGCTTACAACAGAGGGTGGTCTTGATGTGGCGGGGAACCGAAAAAGGCTTGGGGAGATTGTTAAATTGTTCCATGAGAGAAAAATAACCGTGAGCATGTTTGTAGAACCAGAGCTTGAGCAGATTGACGCATCCAGAGAAGTCGGCGCTGATGCAGTGGAAATTCACACCGGAAGATATGCAGAATATTTTGAAAAATATCAGCAAGACCAGTGTTATAGGGAACTTGGCAGGATTTCAAAGGCTGCAGAATATGCACTATCTACGGGTCTTAAAGTGCACGCCGGCCATGGCCTTGATTATAGAAACATAATTCCTGTGCTCAAGATACAGCAGATTGAGGAGTTTAATATTGGATACAGTATTATATGCAAGGCTCTATTCACAGGGCTTTTTGAAGCAGTTAGGGAAATGGCTCAATTGATAAAAAAGGCCGAAAAATAAAAATAAAGCCCACAATTTACCTCCATCAAAGATAATTTCCTTGTTGCCTGCTTAAAGAGCCTATCCTTTTATTTCTGTCTGACTGTTATTGTATCGTAGATTGTATTGATGATATCATGCTTTGCGTTGTGGATAATTCTGAATAACTGCTTTCAATGAGCGTAAGTATTTGATGCTTGCCTGCTTGTGCATAATTATGTCGCATAATATATATTATGTAAACTTTTGCTGCAGTCTTTTTTTTTCGTCCGCAAAATCGAACTCTCAATGAATGCGCAAAGACGGCAAGGATTTAAAGTTAAAATTTTTTTAAAGATTATTTACTTAAGCTTTTATCTTCCAAGGTTTTACATTTTAATGAGAGGCCAATTAGCCCAAGCGAAATCTCATAAAGTAAAATTACAATTCCTGAAACTATCAGCATCGTAAATGCATCTACTGTTGGTGTTATGATGGCTGAGCTAATAATGATGGCAACATAGATGAATTTTCTTATTTTTTTTAGCCGGGCGATGTCAATGATTCCGGTTATACCCAGAAAAAATATAACAGCAGGAACCTGGAAAATAAGACCAACAAGGAGATCCATCCATATAATAAATGAAAGATAATGGCTTATTGCGATCATTGGTTCCATAAGACCTGCTCCAAAGCTAAAAAGGATTTTAATACCTGCTGGAACTATGATAAAATGACTCAGACATATTCCGGAATAAAAAAGAACAATCATTGCCAGCAGGCATAGGCCAAGCAGCTTGCCCTGTTGTTTGCTAAGTGCTGGTTTTACAAATGCATAGATTTGGTAGATAATGAACGGGTAACTAAGCAGTAGTCCAGAAAAAACCACAACCTTTAAAACAGAAAAAAAAGGTTCCACCGGAGAGACGAAAACAGGGGTTTCTTGAATATTATTAAGAGGTTTGATTGCATATTTAAGTAGCTGATTATTAAGTACATAGGACAAAATACATGCAATGAAAAACCATGCGATGATACAGATTATCCTTCTCCTGAGTTCTTCAAGGTGATCAAGAAATGTTCCGTCCTGGACAGGACCTTTCATTTTTCATTCTTGTTGTCTTTTTCTGCGTCTGTCTCAATATTTTTTTCTACTTCTTTGAGCCCTTTTCTAAACTCTCCAATAGCTTTACCAAAGGCCCTGCCAATCTCTGGTAGTCTTTTCGCCCCGAAAAGCAGCAGCACAATTAATCCTATTAAGATAAGTTCCTGGGCACCCAGATTCATGCTTTCCTCCTTTTTTAAAC
>JAMWBX010000214.1 GCA_023818725.1 Candidatus Omnitrophota bacterium | reverse complement strand
AGTTTATCCCAGTTAATCCTTTTTCCATCCAGGACTTTTGTCAGGTTAATTGAACCTAAATTGCAGGATTCATAATTAAGAAGTGGCTGCTCGCCGCAGGGATTTGTAGCTTCAATGGAACCGAGCTCTGGGGTGGGATTTTTTCTATTTATTTCGTCAATAAAGACAAGCCCCGGGTCTCCTGTTTCCCATGCTGCCTGGCAGATGATGTCAAATAATTCTCTTGCCGGAATTATTCTGACGGCTTTCTTTGTTCGTGGATTTATCAGTTCAAAGTCCCTGTTTTTTTTAACGCTTTCCATAAACAGGTCAGTTACCGCGACAGAGATATTGAAATTTGAAAGCTTATTATTCCTTTTTGATGTTACGAAGTCAATGATGTCAGGGTGGTCCACCCTCATTATTCCCATATTGGCGCCTCTTCTTCTTCCACCCTGCTTCACAATATCTGTTGCCTTATCAAAAATTTCAATAAAGGATACAGGTCCAGACGCGACCCCCATTGTTGAACGAACAAGGTCTCCTTTAGGTCTGATATTTGAAAAAGAAAATCCTGTTCCTCCACCGCTTTGATGAATAATTGCCATATTTTTCAGTGCCTCAAAAATTCCTTCTATTGAATCAACAACAGGAAGCACAAAGCACGCTGAAAGCTGTCCAAGGGCCGTTTTAGCATTCATAAGTGTGGGCGAATTCGGGAGAAATTCGAGATTAGAAAGCATTGCATAGAATTCTTCGTGGTATTTGTTCCTCTCAGATAAAGTTTTTTCCGCGTCGGCGATATGTTTTGCCACCCTTTCAAACATTTGCTGCGGAGCTTCAGTAATCTTTCCTGTTTCGTCCCTTAAAAGGTATCTCTTCTTTAGAATGCCGATGGCATTGAGTGAAAGTTTTAACCTGTCTTCAACGCCTATGATTTTTTTGCTTTCTCTCAATTGTTTTCTCTTTTCTCTATAAAGGATGTATGACCTGGCGACATCTGGAAGGTTGTTTTTCATCAATATTTCTTCAACGACATCCTGAATATGCTCCACAGATGGACAGGTGTTTTTTTCTTTTTCAAGAAATTTAACCACCTGGTTGCAAAGTTTCTTCGCAAGGACAGGGCTATCTTTTTTTATTGCCCTGAGACATTTCTGGATAGCGTCAGATATCTTCTGCTTCGAGAATTCTTGAATCTTTCCGTCTCTTTTTTTTACATACAGGACTTTCATAGGATTCTGATTTCATTTTACTACAGATGGGGAAAAAATAAAATCTTTATTCAACGGTGACTGTTTTTGCAAGATTTCTTGGTCTATCAACAGGGAGGCCCTTTTTTAATGCGAGAAAATAAGAAAGGAGTTGAAAAGGAATAATCGAAGAGATTGGCGATAGATTCCCCGCAAAAGGAACATAAACTGTGTTTTCTGCAAATTTTCTTATTTTTTCACTGGCTTTATTTGTAATGACGATTATTTTTCCACCGCGACTCCTGATTTCTTCCATGTTGTTCAGTGTTTTTTCAAATGCGCTGTCCTGTGGAACGATGAAAAAAACAAATGTATTTTCGGACACAAGCGCTAAGGGACCATGCTTCATTTCAGAAGCGCAAAGGCCCTCAGCGTGGACATACGCAACTTCTTTGAGTTTTAAAGCCGCTTCCAACGCCACGGGATAACTGATTCCCCTTCCGAGGATAAAAAAATCATTCGAATCAACTAAGGTTTTTGCGAGATTTTCTATCGATAAATTTTGCTGAAGAAACTTTTCAACAAGGCAAGAATAGCGGATAATATCTACAAAGATTTTATTCATTTCAGAAAAAGAAATCAGGTTTTTATCTACAGCAATTTTCAAACTTAAAATGTAGAGACATAAGATTTGCGCAATAAATGTTTTTGTGGCGGCGACACTTAATTCAGGACCCGCTCCCATAAAAATATTGTAAGGAGTTAAACGAGTCAATAAGGATCCTTCAACATTTGTAATCACAAGGGTTTTTGTTCTAATTTTCTCCACCGCAGCAATTGTATCTCTGGTTTCTCCTGACTGTGATAGGGCAATAATTAACGTATTTTTTTTAATGATACCCGGATGATGAACCAGCTGGGAAGGATATTCCACCCTTGCGTCCATTTCTGAAATTGTTTCAAGATAATATTTCCCAATGAGTGCTGCATGACAAGAACTTCCACAGCCGGTCAGAACAATTTTCTCCACACCACTGAAAAATTTTTTTTCTGATTCAAAAAAAGAAAGAGTATTTCTGATGGTCGATAACATCGTGGAAGGCTGCTGCAGGATTTCTTTCAGGTAGAAATGTTGTGCTGTGATCCTTACTCCCCTTCGAAGGTAGAATGCTTCTGGCGTTCTTTCTTTGCCATTCATATCGAAAAGACATAATTCATTAGTAGAAACAATACCCCATTCTTCGTCATTTATCTGAATTGCTGTTGATGCATCCGGTGGAAGACCAATTGCGTCTGATGCAAGATATGCCTCGGTTTCAGATTTATAAATGACAAGGTTCATGTGCGTTCTCGCAAAATAGATTTTTTCTTCACCGGCGAAAACTGTAGCAATCGCAAAACTTCCTTTCAATTGCCTGATTGCTAAAAAAAACGCCTCTTTGTTATTTTTTCCCTGACGAAGATAAAATTCAATAAGATGAGGGATAACCTCTGTATCAGTTGAACTGAGAAACTTATGAGATATCAGGTTTTTTTTAATTTCACGAAAATTTTCTATAATTCCATTGTGTACAACGGCAATGCGTTTATTGCAATCGAGATGAGGATGCGCGTTTTCAATGCAAACCTTTCCGTGTGTTGCCCATCTGGTGTGGCCTATTGCGGTTTTTGCATCAATATTTTGCTGATCTAACTTTTCTTCGAGTTTGGATATCTTGCCTGTCGCTTTTACAACATTTAATCTTTTTGCGTTTACAAAGGCGACGCCGCAGGAATCATACCCGCGATGTTCAAGATTTCTCAGTATTTCAATGAGAATTGGACTTGCCTTTTTTCTTCCTGAATATCCAGCGATTCCGCACATTTTGCAGGTGAAAAAAATTATGTTGTCTTATGTTTTGCGTTTTTTCTTTTTTTCTCGAGGATTGTTTTTATTGAAAGCAGCAGCGCCACACTTTCTGCAAAGAAAAGAGTCATCTTCAGGGAAAAATCCGTAGATTTCGTTTATTGCAA
>JAMWBX010000213.1:2772-3221 GCA_023818725.1 Candidatus Omnitrophota bacterium | reverse complement strand
ACTTACAGCGGCGGCTCCAAGTTGTTTTATCACTCCTTTCAGGTACAACATTGAAAATGAACTGCCACAGGACGTAGAACAATGCCCACCAGGAATTCTGGGACAAAATGTTGAGATTGCTGACTTTTTTATCGCAAGGGCGCCGGATCCTTTGATACTGCTGGGGCAAAAGTATGATTATTTTGACATAAGAGGTTTTATGGAGATATGCCAGGAGATAAAAAAATTTTATGAAATTTCCGGGGCTGAGAAAAACTTTGAATATTTCATTGGTAACCATCCCCATGGATATTATTCAGATGCGCAGATGGCAATGGTATCATTTTTCTCCAAAATTGCAGGTAAAAAATTAGTGAAAGTCGAACCTGAAATAAGAATTGAAAAACCAGAAACTCTTTACGCGACAGAAAAAGGCAATGTGATTGTTGCTGGTTCAAGGCCTGTTTATA
>JAMWBX010000213.1:0-2762 GCA_023818725.1 Candidatus Omnitrophota bacterium | reverse complement strand
GACCTTGCCGAAAGAGTTCTGGAATTTAGAAAGAAATCTTCAGAAGATGAACTGAAGAAACAAATACGAAAACTCCTTAAAATTGACCAAATTACAGAAGCTCCTCATTACAGGGTGCTGAGAAATAATCTGGCGATTAAAAAAACCATTTTTGCCAGATACGCAGTTGAAACAGAGCCAGGGATATGGATTATTATCAAGAAAAAGGCAGAAAATCCAGAATTGATTTACAATCTTGAAGTTGAAAAGGAAATCAACCTTTATCTACCTGATGTATCATCAGAAGATGAGATAGCGAAAAATCTGGATTTCCTGCCAGAGGGACCTGTGTATTTTATTGATGTGCGCGGACTTGGCGAGTCAATGCCTGAAGAAAAGAAAAACTTTTTTTCGGCCTATGGATATGATTTTATGATCGATAGATTTTTTTATATGTTTGGTGAAAGTTACCTCGGAAAAAGAACCTATGATGTTCTTTCGGTGATTGAATTGTTTCAGTCAAAAGGATGTGAAAAAATTGTTCTTTACGGAGACGGCCAGGGAGCAATCATTGGACTATTCGTTTCACTTTTTTCTAATAAGGTGGAAAGCGTATTTTTAAAAAAACTTCCTGAATCTTTCTACGCTCTCGCTTCAGCAAAATCAACAAATATTCCCAGCGCATGCCTTCCGCATGGAATACTGAAAATCACTGATATACCCGAAATTATAGAAATACTGAGGAAAGAAAAAAATGTGAGCTTGTCTTAATCAACAGACCACAAATCCTGCTGTTTTATCCCGGCTTTTTCTATCATCTGGCCGGCTTTTTCAAAATCAAGGTTGTATGGCTGGTGGCTGTCAGAACCAATTGCAAATCTTGTTCCTTTTGACTTCAAAAAAGCAAGATATTCAATATACTGCATCTTGAATTTTTCAGGATACGCTGGATGAAGAAGTATCGCATGAAGATTTATTTCAACAATCTTATTGTTCTTGACAACTGCATCTGCAAACTCGTCATGCATACTCGAAGGAATCACGCGGAAATCTTCAAACCATGGCTGATATTTATCAACATATTTTCCCCAGTATTTTGCGTGAAACCACCAGGGATGTGCAACAATTGTAATCAATGGATGGTTTGCAAGAAACATATTCTGCCTGTGATAGTCCATTATCAAGGCCTTTGTTTTCCACTCCACATAAAGTGGCCAGTGTGTTCCACCTATTACATATTCAACGCCAAGCGTCTCAAGTTGCTCTGCTGTTATGTCAATAGCCAGTTCGCACCATGCAGGACCGCCCTCGCGAATTCCGTAGACAGCATCCTGATAAAGCCCTTTTCCTATTTGCTCAATCTCCCATTTTGAAACGCAGCTGACCTCAATCCCAAAATGAAACCCATCAATCCTGTTTTCAAGATACTCTTTTCTCGAAGCAATAATATCAGGCATATTAATTCTTGTATTGAAATGGTCAGTAACTCCAAATTTAACAATTCCCATTTTCCTGCATGCCTCAATTATTTCAGGCATTTTCATTGACGCGGCATCACAGGAATTATGAGAATGGATGTGCCAGTCAGTCTCAATTTTCATCTAACCTCCGACAAAGTATGGAATAAATTTTTTCACATCCATTGATTTTGTCAATTGGATACAAACATTGTAAAATTTATACCGGTAGGAACTTAAAACCTCAATTACAAAGCAATTTCCCCTTTTGTAAAGGGGGCTGAAAGGAGATTTACGAAAATCTCCCACACTTTTTTCTTTATAAAAGAGGGAGAAAAAATGTTGCTACTTTCAAAACAGAGCGAGGATGGCGGAACTGGCAGACGCGCTGGACTTAGGATCCAGTGGGCTAACCGTGGGGGTTCAACTCCCCCTCCTCGCACAGATGTTTTTCCCCGAACATTTTCACCTAAATTTCCCTTCGAAAAAGGGGTATTGAGGGGGATTTTTGAAAATCTCCCCCTGCCCATCTTTTTTAAAGAAGGGAAAATGGGGAGAAAAAAGGAGAATCACTTATTAACAGAGGAAATTTTTTCTCTTATGCTTTGATAGCCGTAGTGCATCATCAAATGATCAAGCAAAACAAGGGCCATATAATTTTCAGCGACTATCCATATCCTTCCAACAATTGTTGGGTCTCGTCTTGTTATTGCCGCAAGAGTTTTGTTCTCAAGCGTGTATTTGTCAATTGTCTTCTGTGGTATGGCAATTGTTGGAGTGGGCTTTACTGCAATACGCACCACTATCGGCTGACCGGTTGTCAGTCCGCCGGTTATTCCGCCTGCATTGTTTGAAAGGAAAACAACCTTTCCGTTCTCTGATTGCATCTGGTCATTTGACTGGCTTCCTGTCATATCCTTGACGGCAAATCCTGCCCCTATCTCAACACCCTTTACTGCTCCTATTCCAAGCATCCGTCCGAGTTCTGCATCAAGCTTATCAAAAACCGGTTCACCGAGCCCAGCAGGAACTCCAAGCGCAACAACCTCAACAACTCCACCAGACGAATCTCCATTAGAAGTAATTCGACTGGCTGATTCCAACATTGTCTTTGCTGCTTCTATATCAGGTGCATTCACAACCGGATGGACTCTATATTTTTCGTATATTTCATCATAACTCATCTTCGGTGCCTTTGCGCGTATATCATCTATTTCTTTCTCAATCTCAGAAAAAACACGCATTTTCTCAAGGAACCTCATATCCATATTCACGCGACCTTTTACATAAATTTCCTGATAAAATGGGTCCAGATCGCATCTCATT
>JAMWBX010000212.1 GCA_023818725.1 Candidatus Omnitrophota bacterium | reverse complement strand
ATGGATACACACAGAATGAAAACAAATGCAGGCACTGCGGATCACGCCTTTTTGACATAGATCGGTATTAGGGAGGGGGTGAAAGTTTCTAAGTGGAAAAACAACACGAACAATTCGAAAAACTGTTCAAACAGTTCAAACGCGAGGTTGAGAAAGAAGGTATCATCAGAGAAATAAAAAAGCGCGAATTTTATGAAAAACCCAGCCAGTTAAGAAGACGAAAGAAAGTAAAGAAATATCGACCTCAATCAGTGTAAACCAAATGCAACATAAACAATTTTTACCCGTTACCTTAAACCCATGCATTGACATAAATTACTACTCAAAAGAGATAAAGTTCGACGATGTCGTTCGCATCAAAGAAAAAAAAACTTCTGCTGGAGGTAAAGGGTTTAATATCGCAAGATTCCTTATCCAGTATGATGTAGATGTAAAACCGGTTGGCATTACGGGCGGGCTTAATGGAATAAGGTTTAAACAGTTGTTATCAGAAAATCGTATCCCCACCGAATATCTTATTGATGTTCCCGGCGAAATAGAAATAAGGGAAAACCACAATTTTTTTTTTGAAGACGGCACTGTATTAAGATTTAATGAACCCGGTCCATTGATACCGGAAAGACTTTTCAGAAAAATTCTCGAATTTATTGTTAAAATCGAACTCAAAAGTGGTAGCTGGATTTTTTTTTGTGGGAGCCTGCCACCAGGGATCCCAGAAGATTTTTATAGCATTGCCATAAAAGAAATACGGAAAAAAAATAATGAAGTGATGATTTGTGTTGATTCAGATGGCTATTTTTTAAAAAGTGCAATATCAGCAGCTCCAGACCTCATAAAACCGAATATAAAAGAGCTTGAAAGGCTTTTTTCAACAAAAATAACAAATCTCGGGGAGCTGAAAAAAGCAGGAGAAAAACTTCTTGATTCAGGAATACGTTTTGTACTTGTAACAATGGGTAGCAATGGATCCGTTGGCTTTTGCAAAGAAGGCTTTTTCTATGCAAGAGGTCCTGTAATAGAAAAGGCTGGTTCTGTAGGTTGCGGGGACGTTTTCCTTGCAGGTTTCGCACTTTTTTATTCAAAGGAAAAAAAAATTAAAGAATCATTAAGATTTGCAACCGCTTGCGGAACAGCAAAAGCTGAAAAGCAATTTACTATTATTCCCGCCCCCTTTGAAGTGGAAAAAATTCTCGCGAAAACTTTCATTGCGAATTTTGACGACCTGGACGAAAAAATAGAAATATCAAACCTCCGGCAATTGCGTGCGAAAGAATCAACATAAGATTTAAAAAAGACATCGCTATGGCAGCATCCTTGCCAATGTAAGGAGTGAAGAAAAAGAAATACCCATATTCTCTGATTCCAAGTCCACCGAGAGAAGGAACTATTGCACTCAACCAGATAATTGGAATGAAAATAAAAAAAATTTGAAATGGTAATGAAACACCGGCCCCAGGGGAAACCAGATTTGCGGCAAGATACTGAACATATATTGCCAGAATTTGAACTATAATGCTGGCGCTCACAGCATTGAACAAGATGCGACTGTTGATGCCGTAATTTCTAAGATGGTTGTAAAAAGCCTTCAATTTCTGCCTTATTCTGTGTGGAAAAATCCTGCCAGTAAAAATAGCAAGTCTGTTCCAGAAGATTAACAACCAGATCAAAAGAATAAATATGAGAAGTAGAGCAATAGAAAATGTTAACCTTGCGGGCAGATCCCTTTCATAAGAAAGAAGACTGATTATTGCCATTGCAACAATCGTTGAGGAACCTATGAGGCGGTCAAAAATTACTGATGTTCCCAGTCTCAATTTTTCCTGTTGATTTCGTGTGATATAAATAATTTTGACAGCATCACCACCTGTACCTGTTGGCAAAAGGACATTGAAATACAAACCAATTAAAGATAGTTTCCAAATGTCAAGGAAAGAGATTTTTTGTTTGAAGTCAGAAACAATGAAATACCACCTCAAAGCCATAAAAAAAGTTATTGCATAGTTTAAACCAAAAATCCATATTAAAAAAGGAGCAGAAACATTTTTTAATATTCCAGCCAGCTGGGAAAAATCAACTTTTCTCAACACAAGAAAAATAAAAAAAATGCTGACACACGATTTTATAACAATAGTGGATATTTTCTTCATTATTTTGTTATTTTGCCTCGCGGGAAACAAATTCTTTCTTTCATTATTCTGTCAAGAAGTCCGTTGATAAACTTTCCTGAATCGGCACCGCTATAAATCTTTGAAATCTCAATCGCTTCGTTAATCACGACAACATCAGGCACATCAGGAGCAAAAAGCATTTCATAAACTGCAATTCTCAGGATATTTCTATCAACATAACTCATTCTTGAAATATCCCAGTTTGTGCTGTATTTTGAAAGCAACTCATCAATAAATGTTAGGTTTTTCACAACCCCAAGGACAAGCATTTCTGCTTTTAAATAGATCTCACCATCAATGTCTTTTTCTTTCAGCACCCTTAATGCGTCCTTTTCATCCATTAAATTTTCAATGTCAAGCTGATAACATATTTCAAGAGCGATAATCCTGGCTTTTCGAGCAACCTTTTTCATTTCAACTTTTCATTAACACTTGCCATTTCAATTGCAGAAAGGGCTGCGTTCCAGCCTTTGTTCCCCATTTTTGTTCCTGCTCTTTCTGTTGCCTGCTCAAGACTGTCCGCAATAATAATCCCATAGGTAACCGGAACAATTCCCTCGCTATTAATCTGACCGAGAGTCCTTGTCACCTGACCTGCGACATACTCAAAATGTACGGTTGCACCGCGTATTATAACACCCAGACATATCAGTGCACTGTACCTGCCGGAAGATGCCATTTTCCTTGCAACAAACCCTATTTCAAAAGCTCCTGGAACCCAGACAACATCTATGTCTTTCTCCATGGCCCCATGCCTTGTAAGACAATCAATAGCTCCCTGCAAAAGATTTTTGGTTAAAAACTCATTAAACCTGCTAACCACAATTCCAAAAACCTTTCCTTCAGCAGACAGACTTCCTTCAAAAACTCTCATTTTGCCTCCTTTTCATCGATCTTTAACAGATGCTTTAGCTTTTTTCTTTTTGCTTTCAGGTACTTCAATGAATACGGATTTGGAGCAATTTCAATTGGCACTCTCTCAACGATATGGATTCCATAACCCTCCAGACCAACTATTTTTCTCGGATTATTGGTAAGAAGGCGGATACTGGTTAATCCAAGATCTAAAAGAATCTGGGCTCCTATTCCATAATCCCG
>JAMWBX010000211.1 GCA_023818725.1 Candidatus Omnitrophota bacterium | reverse complement strand
CGTCTGGAAAAGATTGTAAAAACACCTGCAGCAAAAACCAGGGCAAAAATTTTTATAAAAATACTGTTGGCTTTTGAAAAGTAAAGTGCGGCTATACCTGTGCCTGCCCAGAAAATAAGTCCGGAAAATAACCCTGCCTTGTCAAAAAGAAAACCTGTTCTATCTTTATTTAGGATTCTATTCAAAGTATTAAAAATAATTCCTGTTGTCAAAATTATTATTCCAAAGATTACGCATGTGCGAAACATTATGGAAATATTTTCCATTGGATTTATCCACAAAGGATGAAACTCAATGCCAAAGAAACTTCCATACAAAAACCCGAATATTATCGAGGCGATGCCCGCGTATATAGCCAGATACCCTGCCTGTTTCGCATTTTCTCGGGCTTTCCACAGCATCATAAACCCAAGAAGAACAAAGACAGCACCATGCCCTATGTCTCCAAACATTGCTCCGAACATTAAAAGAAAGGATACTGCCACAAATGCTGTTGGGTCAATCATTCCATAGCCAGGAAGCCCATATGTTTTAACTATAAGCTCAAACGGCTTTATAAATTTATTGTTCCTCAATTTGACAGGTATCTGCTCCAGGGGGATTTTTGTTTTTTCAGCCGGTATACAGCTGCAATATGACAAAGGATCTGATTTTTGTATGATTTCCATCGCGGCCAGTCTTTGATTCTCAGGAATCCAACCTGAAATAATCATGGCTGTTTCAGTACTTAATGTATGCCTTCTGGCAAAAGAAATCTTCTGATATATGTCAATGGAAGTTGATATTTTTTCAAGCTCATTTTTGTATTTTTCAACGACCTGATTAATCATTTCAGCGTTTTTTTCGAGTTCTATCTTTCTACTTGCCATCTCCTTTTTATAATGTTCAATGGGAATGTCGCTGATTACGATATCAGGGGCAGCAGGTAACCAGCCAATCTCTCTTTTTATTCTTTCAAGGGCGGGTACGTCCTTTTTCAGAATAACAATACCGGTAATCACATATCCATTTTCCTCTCTACCCGGTATTAGTAAATGAGGGATTGGTTCAAGCATATTTTCAAGAATTGAAAGAACACTTGATTTTACTTCTCCAATTTCTGTGTGGATAAAGGTAAAACTACCAGGGGGCAAGGGTAGATATACAGGTTTTTTTTCAAAAAAATCCTGCAGGCGAGCAATCTCCTGCTGTATTCTGTTTCTTTTTTCAATAAGCGGTCTGAGATCTTCTTCTATCGCGGAAAGATATGCTTCAGCCTCTGCAAAACTGATGGGTTCTGATTCTTTTGAAAAAGAAGATTTAGTTTCGTTCACGATAAAATTAAATCTCTTCTCAATATCTTTCCATTTCTCATCAGAATCCTTTTGCCACAGATCAATATTTTCATTCAAATCAGGCATTGTTGACACATCAAAGGGATGAAAGAATCCCGCATGTAAAAGTTTTGCAAGAACTCTGCCCGATTTATTTTTTCTGACTACCGCATTTAAAAGTACAAGTTTTTCTGGCAGCATTTTATACTATTGGTAAATTTTAGATGATAGATACTTCGATATAAAGATACTTATGACCCTTCTTGTTTCTTTCAGTTTAAGAAAGATATATCCAAGTGGAATTCCAACTGAAAAAGGTTTTTGAACAAGAGTTTTTCTGATATGGTTTATTATAATGTCCTCAAGAATTCTGTCTATTTCTGTAAGTTTTCCTGGCAACTTTTCTATGATTTCGACATACTGTGCAGGCATTCTCAATTCATCTGCAGACATATTTTGTTTCATCAGTTTTTTAAAATCATTTTCAGAAAGGTGCGCCCCACCAGGAATAAATCCTGATAGCTCAACAGGCACAGTCTCTGGATAATATAATTTTATTCTTGCAAGCCATAAAAGGTTTTCCCTATCTATTTCTGCACCGATAATATTTTTCGCGATATACATATCTGTGGAAGAAAGTTTATTTATCGCTTCTTGCAACCTTAGAAAATATTCCCTGTCTATGGATATCTCAATCGGATACAGAGAGCCAGTTTTTTCGAATTTTTCTTTTGCTCTTTCAATGGCATAAGAATATCCTGTATCTTTCAACAACTCGATGATATCATCAATTGTTCTTGCTTTTAGAATTTCTGAAAACTCGCCTGCCGAGCCATAAAATTGCTGTTTTTTATTCCATAATCTGAGAAAAAACTTGAGCTGTTCAATGCTGTATCTTTGTTCAAGCAAAAGGATAACCTGTTTTTCATTTTTTGACCTGAAAAAAGATGCAAGTTTTCTTATGTTCTTTCTGTTATACTCTGTGCAGGAAAGTTCAAATTCTTCCGGAGTAATAGTATCGCGATTTTTTATAATGTTTGCATATGTTGTTTTTTCCAGTGCATCAAGAAATGCGTAAAAATCCATGCCAGATGCTCTTGAAAAAAAATCCTCGTCAAGCAATTCGGAAAGAGCCGCTCTGATTCGCGTATTCGGGTATGCGTATCTTGAAATTTGCCTCATTTCATTCAAAAAGTTTTCCTGTAAGATGGCCTGTGTCAACGATTTTTCTAAAAACTTTAAAAGCAGCAGATTCTATAAGGGGTTGCCAGCTATTCTTAATCGTTTCATTTTTTTTATTTTCTTTCGCAAAAATCTGTTTTTTTTCACTTTCAATATTTTTTTCAGCTTCCCTTATCATTTCTCTGACAATCTGCGATGCTTTCAGCTTCCCTTCTTCGATAATCCCAGCGGCTTTTTTTTCAGCGTCAGAAATAATTTTTTGAGCATAGTCCTGCGCTTGTTCAATCTTTTTTTTCGCTTCCTGCTCTTTTTTTATTATCTCATTGATTATTTCTTTCACTACGACTCCTGGATTTTTATTAATATATTATCATAGAGACAGGGTTTACTCAATGATTTAATACCCATACCTTTTCGTGAAGGTTAATTACAACAACCGCCTGACCTGCAACAACCACCACGGCTTCGCAAATTTTCTACATAGCTATCAAAGTCAAAATCCGTCTTTTTGCCCGAACTTTTTTGTCTGAACTCATCACATTCTGCTCCGCAATCCGGGCATCTGGCCACTCGTTTCCAGCATGGTCCATAGATAGGACTTGTATATTCCTGTTTTTTCCCATCATCTTCAAAAGTTTTCTGGCACTTATTACAGAAGAATTTGTTCATAATTCCCCTCCTTTTAACAGTAATAGCCGACGATAAGTAATTTCCTTTTGCTGCCATTGAAACCATAATAGCAAAGTATGCAGGGATATTCTTTTTTGAAAATACT
>JAMWBX010000210.1 GCA_023818725.1 Candidatus Omnitrophota bacterium | reverse complement strand
GCATACCAAAAATATTTCTGAACAGTCCAATGTAATCTATGCATTGATGAGTTTTCCCATCCTCACCTACATCAAGACCAAGATGCGTGCATATTAACTTAAGGTTTGTGTGGTTCTGATCATTCAGGCGATGTTGATTGTATGTCTCGTCGACCCCGAATACTCCAAAATCGGCAAAAAAGCTTACAGCTCCACCAACTGAGGCAGCTCCTGAGACGGTTGCAGCATGATGTTCCTGAACTCCACACTGAAAAAATCTATCAGGAAATTCCTTCGCAAAAAGATCAGTCTTTACTGAACTTGCCAGGTCACAATCAAAAACAATTATTGGATTTTCAATGTTGTCTCTGTTGGCAACTCCGAGGTCAAAAAGGGCATTTCCGAAAGCGGTGCGATTATCAATTTTTGTTCCAGGTTCATAAGTGCGATATTTTCCTTTATTTATTGAAACCCTTATATCAAAGCTTCGTTTAGGAAATGCATAACTTTTTTTCTTTCTCAAATCCCTGTATTTTTCAAGATTATTTTCAAGACCAAGCTCCTGGACAGCTTTAATATAATCCTGTTCACTCAATGTCTTTCCATGATAGGCACATTTTCCTTCCATAAACGAAACACCCTTACCAATAACGGTATTTGCAATGATACATACAGGTTTATCTATTTCAAGGCTTTTCTTTATTGTTGAATAAAGCTGCTCTAAATCATGGCCGTCTGTTTCCATAACCTCCCATCCATCAGAAAGGTAATTTTCCCTAATGTTTGAAGGCATTATATCAAAAATGCATCCACTTATTTGTATCTTGTTATAGTCGATTATCCCCCTTAAATTTTTAAGGTTATATTTAACTGCGAAACGCCGGGCTTCACCAATTTGACCCTTTGTTTGTTCTCCATCGCTCATCAAAACAAATGTGAAACTATCTCGATTTTTCATTTTGTCAACCAGGGCATAACCGCAACCTGCAGAAAGCCCTTGGCCGAGATTACCCGTGCCCCAATCTACTCCAGGAACCTTTCTTACAATATGTCCCTCGAAAATACTTCCTGCCTGCCTGAACGAAGAAATAGCTGTATCAAGATCAAAAAAACCCAGTCTTCCCAAAACAGCGTATACCCCTGGCGAAGTGTGACCAAAACTTATAACGATTTTATCTCTTTCAGGATCATCGACTGTTTCCGGGCTTATTGCAGCAAAATGAAAAACAACATTGTAGATCTCCATCGCAGACATCGAACCACCAGGATGACCCGACTTTGCCAGTGTCGTCATTGTAAGAACATCTCTTCTACAAAGATTACTGAATTCTTTAAGCTTTTTAAGTTCATCCTCAGGCAACCTATCATAAGGAAATCTTCTTTTCATATTATCTCCCCCTTTTTTTACGATAAAAGCCGGATGTGACAACCCAGGTGTTCTTCTACAAACTGGGTATAAAGCTCGAAGCTTCTTTCAATTGTGGAAAAAAACCTATTTTTCAATTGTGGATTCTCACTTCCTATAATGCTTCCATAACTAATATGAATCACCTGCCTTATGTTTTTGTCAGAAAAGATGTTCTGGATGTCCTTCTGTTTTATTTCTTCCATATTTATTTTTGAAATATCAGCTGAAATTTCATAGGAAGCTGCATTCTTTACAAAATTTTTCATTGCAACATCCATACAATCAACAAACAGGTTTCTATCTCCAACAGCAATTGTTTTCATTGCTTCTATCCAGGATGTACCTGAAGTCTTCACATGAAAAAAATCACCGACAATATCCTTAAACTTTCTATATATGCTGAACTTATCGCTTCCCGAATGCAGGGAAATTTTATAAGGGCCAAAATAATTTCTAATGTCGTTATGAACCATCAAGTCCCTTGAAAATTTTTCGATATCTCCAATATAATCCACGCCCTTTTCGAATCTTCCTGTAAAACGCAACGCCAGACTTTGAAAATTGATTTTCCTTCTTAAAAGTTCCATCACAACAAAAACATGAGCATAAGGACTTGTTGAAATTTTTGTCTCATCAATAGAAACCTCAAAATCAAAATCTTTTCTTTTATTTGAAATATAGACATAACATTGCTGGATAAAATCAAGGGCATCTGCGTATGTAGAAACAAGATCTATGATAATATCATCGGTAAAAACGAAAGAGAACTCCTTAATCGAAATCTTTTTCCCTGAATATTGTTTGAGATAAAAATTATACTTATCTCCATCAATACCGAACTGTTTTTCTGGAATTTTAATTTTTTCTGATGGGTCGATTGTAAAAAATGTAAATCCTGCAGAAATAGCATCCTGAAGTGTTTCAAAATTTTTTGCATGGTCCGCATCAGCGCCAAAAGGTCCTGACCATCCTTCGGCAAAACACCAAAATATCACATCATCAAGAACCTGCTGAAAACTTCTACCGGTCCTTTCAAGTTCTCTTGCTGATTGTTGGGCAAAAATTGGAAAAAAACTGCCTTTTCTTGCTGCCCTTATGTGGCCGGCAGTCGCATATCCTGTTCTGTCACCAAAACCAAAAGATTTTTTGTACCCTGAGCATGAAGGCTTAAGGAAGGGGAAATTTTCCCTTAAAATCTCAGAAGCCTTTTCTTTTTCTATGAAATTGAAAGAATCGTTGCCAGTTACAAGATAGAACTTTCCATAACTTTCTGCAACAAAATAGTACCTGTCGCCCTGCTTTCTTACGGATTTATCCAGTATCCTGAATTCCGGATGTTGTCTCTTAAAAGATTTTTCCATTTTATTTTTTGTAAAGTTTATCTATATCAGGAACCTCACCACTTTCTAATCTGAATAAAACCTCTCCTGCATTTTTCACAACAAGGGTGTCTGGTTCTTCAGCAAGCTTATCGAGATCAATTGTATCGGGATTTATGTATCCAAGATTTATTTTTTTACAGATGTGCTCTGGTATGGATGTGGCAAGATAAACATTTATCCTCGCAGTCTCTCTTCCATCTATAAAAGTTCCTATCCCTTTAACATGGGTGGAGTGTGCGAGAATTCCTCCAGGATAGTGCTTAAATTTTTCCCATTGTTTCACAAAATAATCCCGCGTATGATACCCAATTTCCTCAATATATTTCCCATGAGTGTATGAAACTTCAGTAATGTGTGGTGCGTAAATAATCAGGGTTCCGCCGTCAGCAACGACAGGTTCCAGTTTATACATACATTTTCCAGCTGTCCAGATATCGTCATACATTACCGGGGCCATGGACAAAACAGTTTTATAACTTTTTTTAACATATTTGATATTAAGTTCTGC
>JAMWBX010000209.1 GCA_023818725.1 Candidatus Omnitrophota bacterium | reverse complement strand
ATCTTTAATTGTTCAACTCTTGCAAGAGCCTTTGACGCCAGCACATTGACTGCTGTCGGAAGTCCTATTTGAGAAGTGGACAAATATGTTAACAGGGCGCTGATTACAGCCAAGGCTCCATATTTTTCAATTCCAAAGTAGTTCAGCCCGATAGGCGCTGAAAAAATACCGATAACTGTCGCAACAATATTGGTAAACCCGCCTGAAAAAACTCCAAGAAAAAAACTTTTCCTTCTATCCATAGGTTATTCTTTCCTTTCCAGCTGTCTTATAACTTCCTGCCACCTGTTTATCATTAAATGCTGGCTCTTTGTCCTTTGCTGGCCTGCCTGTGCAATTTTTTTTCTTTCGTATTCTCTTTTCGTATAATACTGAATCAGAGAAAGCATTTCTTCAAGAGATGAAAAAACAACCAATTCCTTTCCAATCTCAAAATATTTCTCAATCATAGGTACATATTCTGAAATTTGAAATCCGCCACACATACATATATCAAAATGCCTTGTTTTTATTTGTTTATGAACAGTATAAAGAGATCTGTTCGTGATGGTTCTCTTTAAAAAAGACAAAAATCGCATTTTGTCTGAAATCAAAAATCTTATATCATAATTGGTGGCGAGTTTTTCAAGACTGAGATTGATTCTGGATGTCCTGAAGATATTTTTCATCTGACCAAGCGTAACTGTTCCTCCCGGCCAGCCACTCCCATAAAACTGGACACTTACTTTATTTTTTTTCAGATAATCATAAACGCATTTTCTATAAAGGCTGAATGTTCCAACAAATGTAACATCGTAAAGATAAGCATCGGTCTCTTCTTCTTCAACATTGTCAAAATTAAAAGCAGCCCACTGGCTCATTATCACATTTGTATATCCATCGCGCAGGTACTTATCATATGAGAAGAAATCACAGGTTATCGGATGGGTAAAATAAGATGCCTTGTATTTTGTGTAATTATCGTATCTATGGTTGTCGTCCCCGAACCAGTCAGAACTTTTGCAAATTCCAGCAATTTCCATCCATGTCTGTTCTGAAATAGAATCGTTAGAATAGTCATTCATAACAACCCAATCGGGCTTAATTTTTTTTACATATTCAAGCAATCTACCATCGTCTTTTTTTGAAGCAAGCCCGGGACCAATCAGGTAATCGTCAATCTCAAAAATGAAGACATCGTGTCCCAGCTGTCGCAATGGTTCAACCCAGTATTGTTCCTCAAGAGAAACTCCAAGATTTCTGTTGCCGCCAATGTATCTCACAAGACAGAATACTATCTTCACCGTATGCCTCCGATAAATTTCTTAAACATTTTTCTTATTCTCCGCAACAAACGGAAAACCGCAATTGGCGTAAATAAAAAAGGAAGGTGAATCAACCAGAAGGTTGGATATCTTCCATAACAATTTATCATACCCCTTGCGATTTCTCTTCTGTCTTTGACTTCCATTATATTTAATACCAGAATCAATCTTAAATTTGCCCTGAACATATTGTCAGTTAAATACAGGCAGGTTTTTTTCTATAGCCAAGAACCTTCATATAATTAAAAATTCTAACAAGTTCAAGCCCTGGCCTCACAATCGCCCAGTACCCCGCAGCATGCCATCTTTCTTTTCCTGTCTCAGGAGTTCTGTAATTCACCAGTTTTTCAGAAACAATAAATGCCGCGTCTTTTGCCAGAATTTCGGCAATAGCGCCCACATGAACAAAACCAGAACCAATATGTTTTTTGACTCTTTTGTCCCATCTGTCTCTTCTGATGACAAGCGAGGAAATAAGTACAAACAAAAATTTGCTTCTCTTGAAAAATGCATCTCCATCTTCACAATAAATGTCTTCTTCAATATCTGGACGAATCCTGCGAGGATACTCTTTCAAATTAATATCACATTCTGCATAGTTTACAAGAAAAACAGAGACATTTTCATATTCTTTTAATCTGGTTAAAAGCTTTTTTAAAGTCCCTTTTCTCAACGAATCATCATCGCTCAGAATCCATACATACTTTCCGGTCGCCCTTTCAAAAAGCAAATCCACATTTCTATCAAAACCCGTATTGTGCTGATTTCTGAAATATCTTATAAAATTGAATCTTTGCGCATATTGCCTGACTATTTCAGGAGTGCTATCGGTAGAAGCATTATCAGAAATAACTATTTCTATTTCATCTTCTAAATCATCCAGTTGCGTAATGACACTATCAATCGCTTCTTTTAAGTGTTTTTCTCCATTATATGTCGGAATCCCGATGGAAAGCAATGGCAATTTTGACTCTCCATTAATCATTTCTGCTGTCCATACTGTAGAATATCTTTTATTACATTTTTAACATTGAAAAGCCCCTGCATTATTAAAATAAAAAGAAGCGCGCAAATAATCTTTCCTAACAGCCGACACCAAACATTGATCTGAAGATACGATATGGAGATAATTACGATTAAAAAAAACAAAGAAATCAAACCTGAACTTACAATCAATTTGATATTATAGGGCACATACACAAGTTTCTGTGTATAGGAAAAAAAAAGCAGAAAATATATCACATAGCTAACAAATGTAGCCAGAGCTGCTCCATAAATCCCGTATGCTGGAATAAAAAGAAAGTTAAGCGCTATGTTAAGTACAACAGCAAGCAAAGAAAACAGAAAAACTTTATCCGTTTTTTCTTTCATCACAACTGTACCTCCGATCATATTTGCGGCGCCCCAGAAAATTGTCCCGGCAATTACTATGGGAATAATGTTATATCCTTCAACATACTTTGTACCAACAATAAGTTCAAAAATTTCGCGAAGAACTGAAAAGTACAAAGCCAGAAAAATTCCGATCATCAACCAGTAGGACTCAAATATTTTTTTAAGAAGTACAGTATATTCTGAAACTGACCTTGCGAATGTTTGAAAACTTACAGGCGTGAGCGCCTGACCGGCAGGGTTGATAACAATCGTAGAAACCTTATCGGCAAAAACATACCCGACACTATAAATCCCAACCGCCGCAAGATCCATATACTTCTCGAGTATGTATCTATCAGCATATGTCAGAAGCATAAGAAGCAAACTATTTGGAACAAGGGGAAACCCGAGTTTTAAAATCGAAATAAGGTTTTTCTTCGAAAATACACCGGCTATCTTGGGTTTGTACGCAGTCAAAAAATAAAACATGCCGGCAATTGCAAGAACGCTATGCGCTATAGCATAGGCGTAAATGTATGAAAAATAACCTTTTTCCCAAACCACAAGAAATACAAAACTCATCGCTATTACCGCAAGAAAAAAATAAGAATTAACGATAAAATAACT
>JAMWBX010000208.1 GCA_023818725.1 Candidatus Omnitrophota bacterium | reverse complement strand
CTCAAGTTTTACTTTTCTTATCGTTTCAAGAATAATTCCAAGCGCATAATCAAGCGCTGAAATGTGAGAATAATAACCAGCCAGCCACTGTCTTGCTTTCTCCTCAAAATCAGCCTGAACATTTTTTCTTAAAACAAGTTTTTCGGGACTGAAAAGTTTTTTGAATTGTTCTGGCGCTTCGTCGTACGGATCATGCGGTGGTCCCCAGGAAACAAAAAGCGCAAATGATTTTGAATCCTGATAGTTTTCAATGTATCTTTTTGCTTCCTGCGCCTGCGCAATCGCATCATAACCATTCCAGTATAATTTTCTGTCGGTATCAGCATAATAAACAGAATGATTATAATCATGGCAGCATTCAACTGCTCTCCAGAACTTAAATCCCTGCCTTCTTTCAGGTGGAGTAAAACGAGTTCTTCCATGTCCATCAATGTGCCACTTGCCAATCCAGCCTGTATTGTATCCTGCGCTGTCAAACGCATCAGCAATTGAAACTGCTTTATGTTGCAGGTGCAGATCATTGAGAAAAATTCCATGCGTATGTGGGTACTGACCTGTGACTAAGCTTGCCCTGTAAGGACTGCAAACAGGACAACCCGCAACAGCGTTTGTAAAAACAATACTTTCTGCTGCAAGTTTATCAAGATTCGGGGTAATGGCATTTGGATCTCCGGCATATCCTGTTGCCTGCCCTCGCATCTGGTCAGCAAAAACAAAAACAACATTCGGATGTTTCATTTTTTCCTCTTTTTTGTGTTATTCTATATTATATGAAGCAGAAACAAAGAAAACAAGCAGGTGAAAAAACCAGGGTATTGTTTATAAGCATAAAAAACGATGCAAGAAGCCAGATAGCAGAGGGCTTTTTGAAACACTTTGCGCCTTTTGATTTTGAGGTTTTCAGCGCAGGAACATTGCCCGCATTAGAGCTCAATTTCTTTGCTGTGCAGGTTATGGCTGAACAGGGAATAGACATTTCAAAAAATACCCCGAAGAGCCTGCTTAATTTTTTGCCGGGAGCGTGTGTTTTTGACTATATCATAACAATTTGCGATAAAAATGAAGACATCAAATGCCCTGCCTTTTCAGACGAAAAAACAAAAAAACTCCACTGGAATATTAGAAATCCAGATGTCCACGGCTCATACGAAGAAAAACTAATAACCATGAGAAAGGTTCGGGACGAAATTGAACAGAAGGTTAAAGAATTTGTTCGGACTGTGATTGATCGTTAAATGCTTATCGGGTATCTTCCATATTTTCTTGCTGCCTCAACCATATAAATGAAATTTTTTGCCGGCACATTGAAATGAATTGAATTTGAAGATGTTAAGATAAAGCCACCGCCTTCTGCTGCTTTTTTTATGCAATCTTTCACTTCTTCCTCTATGTCTTTCTTTGTTCCATATACAAGCGTATTTGCGCAGTCAACATTTCCGACAAGCGTAATTCTGTCTCCATACAACTTTTTAAGTTCGCCTAAATCCATTCCTGCTGATTTGTCTATTTCTCCAAATCCATCAAAACCAATCTCATCAAACCATATATCCCACAGAGGCCTTGTATTTCCATCGCTTCTGAACACATAAAAGAGATTAAGAGATCTGCAAATCTCAAGAATTTTCTTATATCTTGGCGCAAGCATCTTTCTGAAAATCTGCGGATTATAAATTGGTCCATGGTCTGTTGCGCAATCACCGCCTCCAAGTATAAAATCAGCACCATGTCTTTTGGCTTCTTTAATAAACTCAATACAACGAAGGGTATAATAATCAAGGAAGATTTCAATCAATTCTGGTTTTGTCGCAAGGCATTCAAGATATACTGGATGCATTGGTATTGCAATGCCTGTTGAAAATGCAATTGCGGTTGTTTTTCCACAGGTTTGAACAATCCTGTCCCATGCTTCAAAAACGCTCTGGTCAGAATAATCTACTGGTTCTGAAAGTTTCTTTTCCATTAGATTAATTTCCCTTTCCAATGCTGCGATGCCTTCCTTATCATAGGAACTATCAATTCTGAAAAATTGTCCTGATGTCTCTGAATACCTGTATATCTGGTAGTTATTGGTCTGTCTGTCTCTGTAAAGATATGTGCAATCATCCAGTTTTTCCGGAAGGTTTTCCTTTGAATAGTTTTTTGAAGGTACTGTGCCAACCCTTATAAAATCAAGTCCAAGTTTCTGATAAAGCTCTATTGTGTCCTGTGTGTGCCTTTCCACAAGAAAATCCCTTTCCCCTTTCAAAAGCAGTTCGATTGAATCCCTTGAAAATTCTCCACCGCCAGTATAGGCGTACCTCCCAAGAATTTCTGAAGCAACTTTTGAAACTACAAGCTGGTCGGATACTGGAACAAAATCTGGCTCAAGGTGATTAAAAGCGCTTAATACTCTCTCTTTTTGTATCATGGAATCTACAGTGTAATTTAAAACCTGACCCGCAACCTGGCATAAAACACTCTATGGAGTATATGCCAGTCCGTCTATATATTCCTGCTTCAAAACTGCCTTTGCATGCCCATCGACAAATACAGCATTAACAAGTTGAATACGCATGTGCCTGCCACATGAACCCCAGTAATAAGGATTGGGAACGAAAATGTATGGAAATTCATTAGAGGCCTGGGTAGGATTGCCGAAATTTAATTCACCGTATCTTGATTCGCAGAACATAATTGTATTACCTGGCCTTGCGACCCTTCCAAGCTTTTTTGCTGTTGCGGGAAGTTTTGCATTGTATCCAAAATCAATCTGGCTTGTGTTATAGCTGTAAGCCTCAGAATACCTTTGCCCAGGATCAATGCAAGGACACAGCAAGCTTCCTGTTGATGTATAGACATACCAGTCGGGAGTTCCATCCGGACATATCCCACTGTACTTTGTTGGATTATCGCTGGTGAAATGTATCCTTCCTTTTAGATATCCCAGTTGCGACATTGTATCAAGAAAACCAACAGATGACCAGTTCCATGATGTTGTTGGTGTCCAGCCTGTAAATCCCCTCCATCGCGGATACCAGTGTTCATTATAGTCATTGAGATACATATGTACCGCAACACCTATCTGCTTGAGATTTGAAAGGCAGGTCGACATTAACGCCTGTTCTCTTGCTCTTGCGAGTGCAGGCAGCAACATTGCAGCAAGTATCGCAATGATCGCGATAACCACAAGAAGTTCAATATGGGTGAACCCTTTTTTCACAAAACTCACCTCCTTTATCAATCGCCTTTCGGCAATGTCCATACGCCTTTATAATTATAGTAGTAAGGCGGAGCTGGTCCGCCTGCTTGATTAGCCATCAATAATGC
>JAMWBX010000207.1 GCA_023818725.1 Candidatus Omnitrophota bacterium | reverse complement strand
TAATGGTAAAAAATGGTGAAACAATAGTAATAGGCGGGCTTCTGAGTACAGAGAAAACAAAAGGCGAAAACAAAGTTCCTGTTTTAGGAAATGTTTTGCCTTTTTTGTTCAGCAACAAAACAAACCAGATGAAAAAAACAGACCTTGTGATCTTTATAACCCCGCGCATTATAACAACGGAAATGGCTAAAAAACTGACAGAAGAAGAAAAAACCCGCACCGGAGTTAGTAAATGAGAAAAGGGCTTACAATAATTGAGTTTCTCCTCGCATTTACAATTATTGGCATTGCCTTGATCGGTGGGTCTGCTTTTTATTATGCAAGCAGTAAGAACCTTTTCAAAGCCGATATTACAAGACTTGCAACCTGGAAAGCAATCGAAAAAATAGAAAAAATCAAGGCACTTGATTATTCTGCAATTCAAAATGAAACAGAAAATATCACAGTTGGTAATATACAAGCAAGAAGAATAACAACAGTCAATGAAAATCCTACTCCACAGTGGAAAGAAGTAAGTGTGCAGGTGATATGGAACGGTGGCAATGTTTCTCTTTTAACAATCGTAGCAAAGCTATGACTTTACATAAAGCCTTAAAAAAACAAACAGGTGTTGGCCTTATAGAGCTAATGGTTGTTCTTGTTCTTGGATCCCTTGGAATATTTGCTGTAAGCAGCATCGTCATAGAATCTTATAAAGAATGGAAAAGAAGCAATGAAGTGGCAGCACTTCAGGTTGATTTTGATCTTGCTTCTCATATGATTAAGAGCATTGTAGAAGAAGCGAGTGAAGTGGAAATAATAAATGTTAACCATATTGTTGCAAGAAGCCGGTCCGCTGGCTGGATTCAGGAATTTTACCAGGCATCAAACAAACTTATCTGGAAGAATTCAAGAACCGGTTTAACCCAGAATGTAATCACCTCACTTAAAAAAATAACTTTTTCAGTGGACCCAGCAAATCCAAGACTAATAAATACTACTGTTGAGATTGAAAAAGGTAGAAGAAAAATCTCAGGTGCTTTTTCAATTTACAGGAGGAACTCATAATGAAAAACAAAACAGGCTATTTGCTTCCAATGGCAATAATATTTGTGTTGATATCAACCACACTGGGTATGGGAATTCTGTATCTTGGCGGAAACGAACAGATTGCGGCGATAAAAAGGTATCATAAAGAAAAAGCATTTTACATAGCAGAGGCAGGAATAAACAGGGCTTTCGCATACAAGAAGGCAAATGAATCATGGCATCCTGAAACAAATCCGATAAGTTTCGGCGGCGGAAATTTTATTGTTACAGAAACGGTTCAGGGAGAAACAATCATATTTACATCCACAGGTAATTATAAAGGCCAATCTGAAAAAATTTCTATCCACACATATCGCTCTTCAAGTAGGCCGGGAACGTTGTTTAACTATGGAATTTTTGGAAGTCAGGCTGTCGCCCTTGCAAGTAATGCAATAGTGGATGGCTATGATTCAAGACTTGGGCCGTACGGCCCCTCAAACAGAGGAAATTATGGAGATACTGGAAGCACGGGCGATATAACACTGTATGGGAACGCGCATATTTATGGAACTGCACTCCTTGAAGATGCACAATTAAGGATTGTCCGTGGTGGGCTTCCACCTATCGAAGGTGGGGGAGATTTCAATGATGAAACAAATTATCTTACCCTCAGTATAGGTTCTACAGTAACAAATTATGACCTGAACCATACATTTGAAAGTCCTTTTGATAATTTACCACCAGTCAATATACCATCTGACCTTCAATCGATGCCTTATCCTGTACAAGGAGACCCAAGAATTACAGGAAACTATTCACTCTATTATGGAAAGTTAACAGTCAACAACAATAATGTAGTTACCATCTCTGGCGGAAGCTTCAAATTCCACAGCATTACAATGAATAATAATTCAACCATGTATATCACTGGAAATGCAAGAATTTTCGTACAATATGCCCTGAAACTTTACAACAACACAAGGATAATTATTCAAAATAATAGCGAGGTAATTCTTTATCTTGGCTTTTCTGGTTCAATACCTCCCTTCTGGCTTACAATCGCAAATAATTCAGTTATTAACAACACTTCAAATGTACCAGCCAATCTGAGGATTTATGTAGGAAGCACAACGCAGCACTTATGGTTCGCTAATAATTCCGAGGCCTTTAACGCGGTTATCTACGCCCCGCATGCACGAGTCATTTTTTATCAAAACAGTAATTTTTATGGCAGCATTGTTGCTCAGGAAATCATATTGATGAATAACTCATTTTTGCATTATGACATTGCGTTGAGGGATATTAACTTTCCAGAGGCTCCCGGAGGTGGTAGTGTGCAACCAGGACCAAGGGTAATAGTTCGATGGACAAAGCCTGACTGGGCAAATCGTCTTCAATAAACTTCTAAAAACATAACTTCAAGAAAAGCTTCCGTATGGTAGAATTATATCAAAATTTTTAGTAATTTCGGGAGAAAAATGGAAAAGGATTGTTTTGTCATCTTTAACCCTGGCTCCAACTACAGAAAGGAAAACAGGAAATGGCAGGGGATTCCAGGTATTGAACAAACACGAGATGGAACTTTGTGGGCAACCTGGTACAGTGGTGGCGATGGTGAAGGTCCCGATAATTATGTAATTGTTGTAAAAAGCACAGACCAGGGAAAAACATGGTCTGACCCATTGATTGTAGTTGATCCTCCAGGCACAACGCGCGCGTTTGACCCATGCCTGTGGGTTGATCCTGCTGGAAAACTGTGGCTTTTCTGGGCTATGAGCGATGGATGGTGGGATGGTAAAGGAGGCGTCTGGTCAATTGTGAATGAAAACCCTGAAAATAAAGAATTTTCCTGCAGTAATCCCAGAAAGATCGCCCCTGGCATAATGATGAATAAACCAGTAGTATTATCAACAAAACAGTGGCTTTTTCCGATTGCTGTGTGGAATAGAGAACCACTTGTGCCAGAAATGAACCATTTAAGATTTTCACTTGTCTATATCTCCAGTGATTCTGGAAAAACAATAGAATTTCTTGGTAGCGCTGATGTTCCACAAAGGTCATGCGATGAACACATGCTGGTGGAATTAAAAGACGGTAAAATATGGATGCTTGTAAGAACATCCTATGGGATCGGTGAAAGCTTTTCTTATGACAGAGGAAAAAGCTGGAGTCCCGGCAGAAACTCACAGATTCCAGGACCTGATTCAAGATTCCATATAAGACGGTTGAAATCCGGAAATCTTCTGCTTATCAATCACTATGGCTTCAAAGACAAAGTTCGCTCCCATTTAACAGCAATGTT
>JAMWBX010000206.1 GCA_023818725.1 Candidatus Omnitrophota bacterium | reverse complement strand
ATTCCTGAACCGGGTATTATTTTTAAACCGGTTTTCTTGCTCAATATCTCGAGGACAAGGGAGAGTTTTGTCTGATTGAATGTAAGTGATTCAATTTTTTGCGAAGCAAAACAGGAAAGAGCAATAATTAGAACTCCTGAAAACAGAATCTTTATTGAAGATGAAGCGTTTTTCATTTTTCTCCTCTATGTTAAAGGTTAATATTAACTGCGGGTGGATATATTATTCTGTTTTGAATCAGGTATGCTGTTCTGATAAAGGCAGTTGAAGAAAACTGTTTCAGTTTCTGACACAAATCAGTCAAATCATTTTTGTCATTGCTTTTTCCCGCCCGCACAGTATAAAATCCATTTATTCTCTCAACCCTCACATTTTCAAAACCAGAATCCTCAAGTGTTCTTGCAAATTCGATCGCCTGTTGTTGCTTGTTTATTCCAAATGATGCAACCTGGACTGTAATAATTTTTTGACTGTTTCCTTCTGTAAGTAATGTATATTTTCTTTTCTCCGTTTCAGCTTTCTCATGAATTACCGGTAATAGTTTTTCAAAAGTTTCTGAGATGTAATACTCTGATTGTTTTAAAGGTGGGTACGCTTTGTTTTCTACAAAAACTTCTGTATCCCTGGTTTTTGTCACGTCCGACATTTTGATTTCATCAGTGATAAATCCAGTACTGATTGGAGAATTAACATAAAGAGTATATTCCTTATTATCATGTCTTAAAATTATTCTGTCGGCAAAAATTCTATAGATTGTGTATCCTGATTTTATCTCATTTTCCATCTTCACTTCATCATCTATTATAACCATTGGTTTATCCTTATCGTATAAGATTCCTGAAATCCTGAAATCAGGGGCAGAAGCATAGTCCTGTTTGAGTATGGATGAGGGTTCAGATGGCATCTTAACAGTTAGCGTATTTGGCTGTCTGAAGGGATTTTTAGTAGTTTCAATGGTAATTGCTTGTTTTTCCTGTTCTTCTATATGCTTAATAATCGATAGAAGTTTGCTCAGGGATACATCGACCTGTTGAAAGTCAAAAACTTTGTCATCCTTTGTTTGTGATAACCCTTGCTGGTCTATTATCACATTCTGGGTGCTTTCTCCTGTGTTGATTACAACAGTTCTTGGTTTTGCAGGTTTTAATGCCCTGACAAGTGTAAAGATAAAGATCAAAATGAGAACAAAAAGCGCAACAATTGCCCTTTTGTTTTTCTTTTCCATTTTTTCACTCCAGTTTCTTAATACCGGAAATCCTTAAATTAATTTCTATTTCGTCTTCTGTAGTTGCTATTTCGATTGATTCAAGCTTAAGAAACTTCTCTGAAGATTCTATTTCCTTTATGAGATTTTTAATATTCAAAAAGGCTCCTCTTAAGGATACGTTCCAGATATAGTACCTTTCATTGTTTCTTTCAACAGGTTGCAAATTTAAGATCTGTGCACGTGTTTTTTCAGCAAGAGCAGACATATGTTGAAAAAAAAGAAGATTCGGATCATATCCGGAGTTCAACCAGACAAATTTTTCAACCTTTTTTCTTGCAGTATTGAGCGTCGACTGAATTGCCTTCACATAATCTGGATAATTTTTTATTCTAAGATAGTCGTACTCAAGTTTTGCTTTTAAATCTCTGTATTGCTTGATGGTTTCCTGTTGTTGTTTCATGACAAAGTTGTTTGCTATAAACCATGTTCCTCCATAAAGGACGATCATAATAACAAGGTGTATTCTGATAGACGCGGTAAAATTTTTTTTTATCATTGTTCTTTCAGACCACATTCAATTCTAAACATTGTGCTTCTGGATTTTTGTGTCAAGTCACTCTGTTTTATTTCTGTAAGAGTTATACTGGTAAACTCGGTTTCTGAGTTATTTTTTATACTATCCATAAATTGTGTTATTGATTTTCTTGCACTTCCAATAGCAGGGGTGATAAAACCTTCGATAACAATTATTCTCGGGTTTTTTTCTTCTCCAGATGATTGTGAAACTGACATCTTACTGAGCCATATGTTTTCAGGAACAGAACTGGTTATTACATTAAATCGTTTACTCCATAGAACCCTCTTTCTGTATTCCTCCTGGGCAAGAAACAAGGTTTTTGCGGTTCTGTCCATTTCTTCTTTGTGTTTCTGAAGAATTTGCACAGCTTCCTGTTCGTTTTTGATTTTCTGGTTGTAATTTTCAATGCTTGCAAGGATCGATTTTATTGTTATCCTGTTTGAAACATAAGAGATGCCCAGTATTATGAAAAGACAAAGAAGACCAATAACATAAACAGATATAATCCTGATCAGGAGAATTTTCTGAAAAAAAATTTCCTGCTTTTTTTTCAAAAGATTCAATTCAATCATATAAGCTTCCTGATAGCAAGGCCAAGCGCGTGAGTGAAACATGGTTCCACACATTCAGATTCATCTGTTCTACAACTTTCATAAAGGCCAGACATAGGTATCCAGATTTCGCCAGGGATTCCAAGAAATTTCTCAATGATCCTTAAAAAGCCATGTAGCAAACTTGAACCACCGGTAAGGAAAAATTTTTCTACCTTTTCACTGGTTCTTGTTTCGAAATATTTTAATGATACAGAGACTTCCTGGAGGGGTTCTGCAGATATATCTTGAAGAATTTTTTCAATTTCAACGCTTGATTGTGGGTTCTTCTTAAAATTTTCTGCTTCTACATTCGAAATCTTTTTTAACCGACATATTTCTCTATTTACATGATTTCCCCCGAATTCAATTTCTCTAGCAAAAACAAATCCATTTTTTTCGATGACTGCTACATCTGTGAAACTAGCACCGACGCTTATCACCACTGCTGGATTTTTCTGACTATCCTTGTTTAAAGCCATAAAGCAGTTTGCCAGAGATATAACACCAAGGTCCATAATAATAGGTTTAAGTCCAGCCATGATAAGAGTGTTAACATAAAAATCGCATTTTTCTTTTGCCATGCCGCCAATCATTATGGTCTTCTGTCGGGAATTCTGGGGCTGGAGGACAGTGTAGTCAAATTCAATTTTCTCTGCTCCACCTGGAACTACCTGAAGCAGTTCCATTTCCACAATATTGCCGATTTCATTTTCGGGGACTTCAGGGATGTCAAAATAATGGAGCAGGAGCCCTTCACCGCTAAT
Source organism: Candidatus Omnitrophota bacterium (assembly GCA_023818725.1). GTDB lineage: Bacteria > Ratteibacteria > UBA8468 > B48-G9 > DTJG01 > DTJG01. Next base: position 170 of record JAMWBX010000206.1, on the reverse strand, counting down.
ACTGCAAGCTGTTTCCCGCCTTTTGATACCGAGTTTTTTCAGAAAATCCCTGAGAAATGTAGCAAACTGTCTCTGAAGATTTTCATTTAAGGAAATATGGGCATTTGGAAAAGGATTCCTTGTAATACCTGCCTTTTTTACAACAATTTTATCCTTTTTTGAATAGCCCT
>JAMWBX010000205.1 GCA_023818725.1 Candidatus Omnitrophota bacterium | reverse complement strand
CATGCTTTGCCTCCTTCAATAAAAATTTGCGCCTTAAATTTTAATAATCTTGCGCTGCTAACATCATTTATACCGGCATTTCTCAATCCAATCTTCAGGGCATACTGTGCTGTTTTCGCCTCATTTGGAAGGACAATTCCATTTCTCCCATTTTTTTCAACAATGAGACCTTCTGTTTCAGGATTGTAAAAAAAAAGCGAAGGTATCTCGACGGGTTGAACAGGAATTGTAATCTGGATTTTTATCTCTTTCAATTCCTGCTTATCAATTACCCTGTATCTAAAATCCTGCGTCGCCGCGATAATTGAAAAGTCAACAAGGTTTTCAACAAAACTTTTTTCAGAAAGTAATGTTCCCGCGCAACCCCTTGTCTGATTTCCTTTTTTCAAGGAAACAAAAACAGGAATCTGCTTTTTGAAAATCTCCGGAAGATTGGAAAATTGTATTTTTTCACCTGTTTCAAGATAATTTTCAATCGCTTTTCTGCAAACGGAAAATGCGGTCTCAGAAATAGAAACAGGCAATACCAAACCTGCTGAAAAAAACAAAAATAAACCTGCCTTTGACCTTTTGCGTCTTGATATCATCTCTGGTAGAAGTATACTATATAAAGCGGATTCTTCAAAAGGGCAAAAACAATGGAAAAAATATCTGTAAGGGTGGCATGTGGTCAGATAAATTCGACTGTCGGAGACCTTAGAAACAACGCTGAAAAAATACTTTTTTATGTTGAAGAAGCTCGCAAACTTGGCGTTGACATCATTTCATTTCCAGAACTTTCTATCACAGGATATCCGCCTGAAGACCTGCTGATGAAGGATTCCTTTTTAAAAGATAACATTAAAACGCTGAATGCCATCGCCAGAAAAATAGGGGATATCATAACAATCATCGGTTTTGTTGATAGAAAGGATTCAAAAATTTTTAATGGAGCCGCAATTATCCACAACGGAAAGATCAAGGCGATATATCACAAGAAATTGCTGCCAAATTATGGCGTTTTCGATGAAATGAGGTATTTCACCCCTGGCGATGAAAGCCCTGTTTACAGGGTTAAAACAGAACACAGCGGATATATTTTCGCAGTGAGTATTTGCGAAGATATCTGGCAAAACAATGGTCCTGTGCCAGAGCAATCAAGAAAGGGCGCATCGATCATTGTCAACATAAATGCTTCTCCATACCATATGGAAAAGATAAAATTGAGAGAGAAAATAATAATTGGTTGCGCGAAAAGAAATAATGTTTATGTTGTTTATACAAATTTAGCTGGCGGGCAGGACGAGCTTGTGTTTGACGGACAAAGCTTTGTCGCCTCACCGGAAGGCAAGGTTATCTCAAGAGCGCAGGCGTTCAAAGAAGACATACTTATTACAGATATTGAAATAAGAAGATGTGATTTCAATTTGAGACCTCATTTTGTTCTCTCCAAACGAGAGAAAAAAAACATCCCTCTTTCCCTTTCAAAACATCTTTCACCTGAGGAAGAAATTTATGGTGCTCTCACTCTTGGATTAAAGGACTATGTAGAAAAAAATGGATTTGGAAAAACCGTAATTGGTCTCAGCGGCGGAATTGATTCCGCGCTTGTCGCGACAATTGCTGTTGACGCGCTTGGAAAAGACAAAGTGATCTGCGTATTTATGCCGTCGAGATATACATCCCTGCGGTCAAAAAAGGATGTAAAACTACTTACAAAAAATCTTGGAGTGCATCTTCTAACGATACCAATAGAAAAGATTTACTCATCTTATTTGAAAACCCTTGCACCAGTCTTTAAAAATACAAAGCTCGATATAACAGAAGAAAACATTCAGGCAAGAATCAGAGGCAATCTTCTTATGGCGCTTTCCAATAAATTCGGATATCTCGTGCTCACAACCGGAAACAAGTCTGAAATAAGCACAGGGTACACCACACTCTATGGCGATATGGCAGGTGGGTTTGCCGTAATAAAAGATGTTCCAAAAACCCTTGTTTATAAACTGGCAAAACACAGAAATAGATGTGGGAATGTGATTCCTGAAAGCATCTTAGAGAAAGAACCAACAGCAGAATTAAGACCTGATCAGAAAGACACTGATTCTCTTCCACCGTATGAAACGCTTGACCCAATACTGAAATTGTATGTTGAACAGGATAAAAGTATAGATGAAATTGTAAAAGCCGGTTTTGAAAGAAAAATTGTTGAAATGGTTGTAAGAATGGTTGACCACAGTGAATATAAAAGAAGGCAATCTCCCCCTGGCATCAAAATAACGCCACGTTCGTTTGGAAAAGATAGAAGAATGCCCATCACAAACAAGTACCACGGATGATTGTCAGCCAATGAAAACCTTCTTTACTGTGTCATTCTCATTGTCTTTTGATGCAAATGAAAGATATTTCATTCTGAAAACAATGCTTCCGGCGATACATAGAATTCCGCTTAAAAGCACAGTGTTTTGAATGCCAATGTGTTTTCCCAGAAACCCTGCAAGGTATGCACCTACTGGTTGCGTGCCCATAAAAGCAAGGGTGTGAAAACTCATTGTTCTGCCACGCTTTTCATCGGAAACAAGTGTTTGAAGGACTATGTTTCCGGTAACAATCTGAAGTACCATTGTCGCGCCAACAATTGCAAGAATTATCACCGCGAGCCATAATACACTGCAATAGGAAAAGAGAATGATGCATAGCCCGAAAACAATTCCAGCAAGATGAATGATTTTTCCGAGTCCTGCGTGTTTTCTTCTTGAAGCAAGATAAATAGCGCCGATAATCGCACCAAATCCGCCACTACCAACAAGAAAACCAAGAGTCCTTGCGGTGCCCATGAAAACATCCTTTGCAAAAACAGGCATCAGTACGCCATAAAACATGCCGAAGGTACTGAAAAACGCAACATAAAGGATAACTGTCCTGACTGGAACAAACCCAATGACATATTTGAAACCTTCATGCAATTTTTCAAAAACTTTCCCTTTATTATCAGAATCCACAATAGGTTTAATTTTTTGCACATCCATCATCAAAAGCGCTGAAATAACTGCAATATAGCTTACCGCATTAAGAAGAAAACATATTCCTTCACCAAAAGAAGCAACAAGAATGCCGGCGATTGAAGGACCAACCAATCTTGCTCCATTAACGAGGAAAGAATTAAGAGAAATAGCATTTGGCAAATCCTCTTTCTTCTGGACGATGTTAACAATAAACGATTGCCTTGCTGGAAGATCAAATGCATTTATTGTTCCAAGAATAAAAGAAAGAACCATAATATGAGCGACCTTTATGTTTCCCGAAAGAGTGAGCAAAGCCAGAAGAAACGCCTGAATCATTG
>JAMWBX010000204.1 GCA_023818725.1 Candidatus Omnitrophota bacterium | reverse complement strand
TAATAGAAAGGACAACAAAAACCCCTGCAAATATCACACCAATTTGCCCTATCATGTCAAGAGTTCTGTTTATCCACAAGACCTCACCGAACCTGAATTGTTGATCCACTGCAACGGCAACACCGATAGCGGCTTGCGACTTGAAAATTCCAGACAGCGCCAAGTATGAAAAAATTAAAAATAACACAACGAAAATCGGTACAGAAACGGGTGGCTCAAAATCCGCTTGACCACCTGTAAGGGAAATCGTAAGGATGAAAAGAACCATAATGAGGCCTGCTACGACAGAAATTTCAAAAACTCCCGCATATGGAGCCCTCAATATAAAAAACACAATTCCAAGAAAAACACTCGAAATTAAAAGGCATATCACGGCTCTGAGCATATCTTTAAGAAATATCGCTAGAGCTGCAAAAACCAAAACTCCAGCAAGAAGAAAATATGTCATATAATCTCATCCTCCAATTATAAAAACACTTATCGAAGCCTTCAAACCATCAATCAGGACATTTGCAGCAGGAAGTACCCATCCGTAAATAAATGGCGCAAAAGCAACCCCTGTCCAGACACAAACAATAGCCAGAGCAACCATTGAAAAAACCATCCAGAATGGAACCTCGACAACCTGTGTCAGTGATTCTTTGAGTTTTCCAAAGAAAACTCTTCTCTGGATAAGCAAGAGATACCACAGAGTAAGAACACTGGCAAAAATCGCAATAAATGCGTATAAGAACATCTTTGCCTGTATCAAAGCAATCACAATAATCAGCTTGCTCCAGAAACCATTAAGGGGCGGCACCCCTGCAGCCGACAAAACTCCGATAATGTTTGTCCCCGAGCTGAATGGTAGCTTTCCTCCAAGTCCACCAAGATATTTGCTTTCATCAGTCCCGCTTGCGTACTCAACTGCTCCAGCATTCAAGAACAATAGGGCTTTAAAGATTGAATGATAGAAAAGGTGCAAAAGTCCACCGATGATACCAAGGGAAGTTCCAATACCAAGTCCAAGGATTATGTATCCCATCTGACTTATTGAAGAATAAGCAAGCATCCTTCTAAGTCTCGTTTGACCAAGAGCAAGAAAAGCACCAACCAGAATTGAAACTACACCCAAGTACACCAGCACAGACGAAACCGCAGAAGTTAATCCATAAACATTGAAAAACACTCTGCAAATGGCATAGACACCGGCTGTTTTGACAAAAATACCAGAGCTCATCGCAGGCATCACTGCAGGTGCATCTGTGTATGCATCAGGCATCCAGAAGTGAAAAGGTACAAGAGCGCATTTTAAACCAAATCCGGCAACAAATAGGATCACACTGAGCTGTGAAACACTGTTTTTAGCCATACAAATTTCTTTTATGCCTGTGGTTCCTGTTTTGACAAATATAAGCGCAATACCCAAAAGAATAAAAGACGAAGCAACCCCTGAAAGAATCAGATATTTGAACGCTCCTTCCGTAGAATGTCGCGTCCTTCCAAAAGCAACAAGACCATAAGAAGCAAGCCCTGCGGCTTCAATAAAGATGTACATTGTAAACAGATCTGTCGCAAGAATAATTCCGTTTACTGAAGCTACAAGTACAAGCAGAATTGCATAGTATATCGCGCGCGACCCGTATTTATCAATGTAGTCTATTGAAAAAAGCCCGACAGCCAGCGAGACAACAGAAACAGTAAATAACATCAGGACACTTAATCCATCAAGCGCAAGAGCAAGATGCAAGTCAGAACCAAACCATTGAAGGTTATGAGAAAAACGACCCGCACCCGGCCACAGATTAAAAATTGATATACTCGCTGCCAATAAAAGAACAAAACATAGATTGCTCAAGAAATCGGGTAAAAATCTTTTTGAAATTCTGCTAATAAGAGGCAAGAAGCCCGCAATTACCAAAGGAACGCCAATGAAAATAAATAGAAACATCCCTTTTTTCTCCTAAAAAATTAAAATAAACAATGCCACCAAGAAAACTCCCACAAAAATCCAGCCAGCATATTCTGATAAATATCCTCTATGAACAGCCCTTAAAGAATTTATCGCTTTCTTTCCAGATTGAACAATAAGAGTCTCATAAAGCCAGTCAGAAGACCTGTCAAAGCCATAATAAAGAGCAATGGAAAGAGAATTCACCAGCCTCATCCCCTGATGGTATATATCAAAAATCTTCCTTTCAGCAAGGTCGTATATTTTTCTTATCACCGGTAAATTATGCACAACTTCTGAAGCAAGATACGCTTTTTTGCCTGCCTTATACCAGCCATATGTGTGAAGCAAAAAAGCAATAATTAAACACAGTACTGTTATGCCAGATAATGGATTGAATATATCAAGTGCATGTCTAGAAAGATCGTGATAAGCTGTAAGTGAAGTAGAACTAAATATCATACTGAGCGGAACCCTGTTGTAAATACCAAAGAAAATGCATAACGCGGCAAGAACTATCATAGGAAACAAAATCGCAGGTCCATTTTCCTTTATTTCTCTGAGATCTTCTTTTTTTTCTCCGAAAAACATTGAATGGCTCGCCTTTAAAAACGACGCAAAAGTTAAAATCGCCCCAATCCAGCATGCAATTGCAATTATTTTGTAGCCAGATTCAAAAGCTCCGTGAATTACCATTTCCTTTGAAACATATCCATTCAATGGCCAGACACCTGAAATCGCAGCAGCACATATAATAAAACACAAGCCTGTAACCGGCATTTGATTGTAAAGCCCTCCTAAAGATTTTAAATCTGATGTCTTTGTCTTATGTTCAACTGAACCAGCACCAAGAAAAAGGGCAGATTTATAAATTGCATTGTTAAGCATGTGAAAAAGCCCGCCGGCAATGCCAACTGGAATGCCAGAACCTAAACCAACAATCATGTATCCAACCTGACTGATCGCATGATATGAAAGAAGCCTTTTTACATCTTTCTGAATCAATGCCATGCTCACTGCAATCACTATGGTCAAAGCGCCCAGTGACATAAGCCCTGTTGAGGCAGAACTGCCAGGAACAAAAGAAAAAAAGTTAAGACAGATTACCGTTAAAAGATATATTCCAAGTAAGTTTTCAAGTGCTCCCGGAAGGAAAGCCATAAAGCCAACCGGCGCGTCAACCGCCGCGTCAGGAATCCAGGTATGAAAAGGTAAGGCACCCGCCTTGCCTGTTGCACCGATAACCATCAATATAAAACTTGCCAGTCCGATCCCACTAACAGGAATCGGCCGCACCGGAAAATCAAACGAGCCGGTCATTTTCCAGTAAAGAGCGACTCCACCAATAAAACAGAAATCGCACAGGCCAACAAGAACAAAAGCCTTCAGCGCAGTCCTGAAG
>JAMWBX010000203.1 GCA_023818725.1 Candidatus Omnitrophota bacterium | reverse complement strand
CCTGTTTAAGGGTCTCGGCAAGTTCTTTTAAATGTGATATGTCCTGTGGTTCTCCGCATCCCTGAGTTATTCGAGTGAGAATCTCCAGCAGCCTTTTTGTCCCAATCCTACATGGAACGCATTTCCCACAGGACTCTTTTTGAACAAAGTCAACGAAATATCTCGCAAATTCGACCATGCAAACCTTATCATCAACACCTATAATTCCACCTGATCCCATTATTGCACCAAGTTTTGTTATATCTTCGTAATCAACCGGTGTATTAAACTTGCTTACAGGTAAACAACCTCCAGAAGGGCCACCAATCTGCACTCCCTTCAATGTCCTGCCGGCAAGAGCACCACCTGCTATATCAAAAATAAGCTTACCAAGTGAGATTCCCAGTGGAACCTCTACCAGACCAGTATTTCTTATTTTTCCTGCGAGAGAGAAAAGTTTTGTACCACCGCTTAAAGAAGTCCCAATCTGCGCGAAATTTTCCCCGCCTTCCAGAATGATGATCGGAATATTCGCAAATGTCTCAACATTATTGATACAGGTCGGCTTATTCCACAAACCCTGCTGTGCTGGAAAAGGAGGACGCGGCCTGGGCATACCCCTTTTTCCTTCAATGGAGGCTATTAATGCAGTTTCCTCTCCGCAAACAAAGGCACCAGCACCTTCCTTAATATGCAGGTCAAAAGAAAAATTTGTGCCAAGTATATCATTGCCCAGCAAGCCATATCTGTAGCATTCATTTATCGCGAATTTCAGATGTTCAACTGCAATTGGGTATTCTGCCCTCACATAGACAATGCCCTGGCTTGCGCCCACTGCATATGCACAGATGATAATCCCTTCAATGACTTGGTACGGACACCCTTCCAGAAGCGCTCTATCCATAAAAGCGCCAGGATCTCCTTCATCTCCATTGCATATCACATATTTTGGATTGCCGATTGCATTTCTAACAAATTCCCACTTCAAACCTGTTGGAAAACCTGCTCCACCTCTTCCTCTAAGTTTAGATCTCTTGATCTCTGCTATAACATCTTCTGGAGAAAATTCAACCAGGACAGTCCGTAGTGCAGAAAAGCCTTTTTGAGATAGATACTGTTGCAAACTTAATGGGTTGATTAAACCGCAATTTTTGCTTACCTTGATTGTCTGGAGGTCAAAAAATTTCGTTTGTGGAATAAGAAAACGAGAAATTAATTTTTCTTTCTTAATGGTCTGTTCTATTATTTCTCTCACGTCATTTATACCAATCTTCTGATACATAATAGAAAAAGATGGTAAATCAATTGACACAACAGGTGCCCCGCTACAAAACTTCTGGCATCCTGTGGGAATAATTTGAATTTCTTTATTAAGATTTTTATTCTGAATCTGCCTTTTAAAACACTCAAGCAATTCAAGAGCCCCATTTGCACGGCAACCAGTAATGCAGATGCGGACTTTAATTTTTTTTGCATCTGCAAATTTACGGATGGCTTTTTTTTGCAAATTTTCCAGCTGATTGATATTCAACTTTTTCATTTAAGGTTTTTAAATATTGATAAAGCCTTTTCAGGGGTAAGATTTCCAAAATACTGCTGGTTTATCATCATCACAGGAGCAAGAAAACAACTGCCTAAACACGCAACCTCCTGAAGAGTAAATCTTCCATCAGCCGTGGTTTTACCATTGGTTAATCCATACTTTCTTTCCAGAATTCTTTTTACTTCCCTTGCACCTTTCACATGACATGCTGTACCATCACAAAGCTTTACAAGATATTTTCCTCTTTTTTCTGTTGTGAATTGAGAATAAAAGGTAAGCACCCCGAAAATCTTGCTTTCCGGGATATCTAACTGCTTGCAAATTTTTTTAAGCAATGAAACAGGAATATAGTTTTTCCTGCCCTGGATATCCTGAAGCAGTTCAAGGTAATAGCCTTTTTTGTTTTTATATTTATCAATCTTCATGTGGAAATCCCCTGATCATTTTAATTGCGTGCAGGATTATGTCTTTTAAAATTTCAAAGCACTCTTTTACACCTTTTAATCCTCCTGGAAGGTTTATTATTAGAGCATTGCCCCTGATACCTGCTACTGCCCGTGAAAGCACAGAAAACTTGCTACTTTCAAATGTTTTCATTCTTATTAACTCAGGTATCCCCGGTATATTTTTCTCTAAAACTTCAGTAGTTGCCTCGGGCGTAATGTCCCTTACTCCAGGACCCGTTCCACCGGTTGTCAGCACCAGATCAAGCTCCGATGAAAACATAAGTAACCTGTCTTTTATCAGCTGTTTTTCGTCAGGAACCAATTCATATTTCAGAACATTCCAGCTGTTGTTTGTGCATGCCTCAACAAGATACCTGCCACTGTAATCAATCCTTGATCCTCTATAGCAACTATCGCTCACTGTCAAAATACCAGCATCAATCTTTGGTTCAACCTTAATCAAATCTCCGGTCTTCGCTTTCCCGCCTTTAACCACTCTTGCAAAAATTCCTTCACCGGGCATAATACAACTGCCAATCTTTTTATAAATTTCACAATAAAGATGACACTTTTTGCCTATTTGAGAAACCTCTAAAACTACATTTCCGATATTAAACCTGTCCCCGATTTTTATCAGTGATAAATCAATACCGCTGGTTGTAATATTTTCTGCGAAATCGCCAGGCTTCAGTTTTTTATTCTCTTTCTTCAGGCAGAAGTTTTTCTTCTGGATACTTTCCCAGGAAAGCAAACTCACCTGGCGATTTTTATCCCGACCGGCATGAGCATCCCCTTCTATGCCGGAATCTTTCTTAAAAATCGCTTCTTTTACCGGAAATTTGGCCGTCCCTTTCTTCGCGCTTATGTTTATAGAAAAAACATTTCCCATTTTTTAGCAATCTTTGTAGAAAAAAGCAAAAAAGTTTAAAAAGATATTTTTTCTTTGCCTCTTAATATCATACCGTAATCTTTTTTGATTTGTTTTTCAATGTAAAATAATTTCGTTCAACGTAGAATTTGGCTGAAATTCTGACATAAGGAAAAACCTTTTTAATCTTTAATTCGTTCCACATTATATCATTCACCATGGAAAAATAAAATCCGGAATTTTATTTTAGCGCACCCCGCTCTGCTTGTGATGCTAAAATTTACTCGAAGGTTGAAAATCATATGAAAATTATCTATCGCTATCAGTAATTATATCTTCCATATAGCTTAGCTGCTTTGTACATACTTACAACATTTTCCACAGGGGTCATAGGCGCTAGATTATTTCCTTCCCTCATGATAAATCTTTTCCCAGTCATTATCCCGCTGTCACATATCCTTTTTACCTCTTCTGCAATATCCTGTTGCGTGCCATTTTTA
>JAMWBX010000202.1 GCA_023818725.1 Candidatus Omnitrophota bacterium | reverse complement strand
GGCTGTGGTTCAAATTCTTGCTGCAGGAAAACCGGTTATCGCTTTTGATATTGATGGCGCAAGGGAGGTTATAAAAGATGGTTTAAATGGCTTTCTTGTGGCAGCAAAAGACGAGTTAGCGCTCGAAAAACGATTGAGATTTTTGATTGAACATCCAGAGGAAGCAAAAAGAATGGGCGAGCGTGGGCAAAAGATGGTACTGGAAGAGTTTTCGGTTGATAAAATGCTTGCAGAAATTGAAAAAGTGTATTTTAATATATGGAAGAAACATTTTTACCATAATAACAAAAGGTTCGAATGAAAGAAGAAATTACCGTGCTGCCGATCTTTGAAAATCTCAGTGTTATCTCAGAATTCCTTCAGGAACAGATTAAACTTGCCCGTCTTGCTTCAAGAAAAGCGTGGGAACTGCTTCTTGTAACAGATGAAATATGCTCTCATGTTATACAATTCAGGAAATACGACAGCTCAATGGGAAAGATGAAGATAACATGGAACGCCTGTCCTGAGAAGATTGTTGTCACAATAGAAACACCAGGCATACCTTTCAATCCACTTGAATTGAACAGCAAAGAGATTGTAAAAGAAAAAGAAGAAGAGGAGCTTGGTGGAATGGGAATACATCTTATTAAACAGATGATCGATGACTATGTTTATTCAAGAACAAACAACACCAATATCATAAAGCTCATAAAACATAGAAGATCAAGAAAAAATAAATCAGAGAAATAAAAAAAGGCTAAAATTTGATTTTCTTTGCCTTACAGATCCTCAGTATATCTCCTGCAAGATACAAAGAACCGCAGACAACCCTTGGTTTATTGCCTTTTATTTCAATCAACCTTTCAAAAGCCTGCTTCACATCTTCTATCACTTCCACACTGGCTGCTGGATTAAGCTTGATCATTTTTCCCGCAAGATATTGAGGGGGAATACCTCTTGAATTGTCAGGAGCGGTGAAAATAAATTTTTCTCCAAGTTTCGAAAGCATCCTTAACATAACTTCCCATTTCTTATCCTTTAGGATTCCAACAAGAAAGATGAACTTTGTGTCTGGAAAATATTGCTTCAGTGCTCTTTTAAGAGAATTGATGCCATCCGGATTATGCCCACCATCAATAATAACCATGGGGTTTTTCATCAATGGTTGAAATCTTGCGGGCCAGAAAGCATTTTTCATTCCCTCAATTATCGCAGACTCAGATACATCAAACCCAAACCTTCTTAATACAAGCAAAGACTGTACTGCAACTGCTGCGTTATGAATGTGATGGCTTCCAAAGAGCCTTATGGAAATGTTTTTAATACTGGAGATACCGGTAAAATTTAATCTCTGTTCATGCGGAAAGTCTGAAAACGCTAATCTTGCAGAAAAATCCTTGCCATAAAAATATCCCTTTGCGCTTTTTTGTTTGCAAACTCTTTTTATAACCTTCAATGATTCAGGCAATTGCCTGCCCGAAACAACAATTGACTTATTCTTTATTATCCCTGCCTTTTCAGAAGCAATCTCTTCAATGGTATTTCCAAGATACTCCATATGGTCGTATGAAACAGGCATGATAATTTCCATTACTGGTTCTAAAGCATTTGTTGCATCAAACCTTCCTCCCATTCCAACCTCACACACACAAACATCTATTTTCTCCCTTCTGAAATACTCAAAAGCAATCGCTGTAAGAGCTTCAAAATATGTCGGCTGCATTTCGACAGGCAATTTATCGCATAACTTTTTCAATTCAAGACACATCTCATTGAAAACTCCCGAAGGCACCTGTTTTCCATTTATCTGGATTCTCTCCTCAACCCTTATAAGATGAGGGCTTGTGTACATGCCCACTCTGTAGCCCCCCTTTTTCAGGCAGTTTGCAATAAAACAGGAAACAGAACCTTTTCCGTTTGTGCCGGCGATAAGAATCGATCTATAATTTTTATGTGGATTATCGAGGGATGAAAGAATAAATCTCATCTTGTCCAAACCGAGCTTGATGCCAAAATCGGTCAGTTTTTCAAGATATTTGTAGCCTGAACCTCTCATTGAGAAGAAAAGATTGTAAGAATTTTGGTAAGAGTTTGCTTCAACTGGCTTCTTGGCACAACCTGATCAAGCATGCCATGTTGATAAAGAAACTCTGATCTTTGAAAGCCATGCGGAAGTTTTTGTTTGATCGTTTGCTCAATGACCCTTGGGCCTGCAAAACCAATCAATGCTTTTGGTTCTGCAATAAGTATATCTGCGAGAAATGCAAAACTCGCCGCGACCCCACCCATTGTCGGGTCTGTGAGGACAGAAATATAAAGCGTCTTTGTCTTTTTCAGTTTTCCCACAACCTGCGAGGTCTTAACCATCTGCATCAAGGAAATAAGGCCTTCATACATTCTTGCTCCACCCCCTCCGCCGCAGATGGAAACAATGGGTTTTTTCTCTACCATTGCAAGCTCACACGCCCTGACAAATTTTTCACCTACTACAGAACCCATGCTTCCCATAATAAAGCTGCTATCAAGAATTGAAAGAACTGAAGGCGTTTTGCCTATCATGGCCCTTCCATAAACAAGCGCTTCATTAAGTCCGGTTTTTTTTCTTTCTTCTTCAAGTTTTTCTTTGTATGTTTTTGGACCTTTGAATTCAAGTGGGTCCACAGAAACTATGTTTGCATCAAGTTCTTCAAAGGTTCCTGGCTCAACAATTAAATTTATCCACTCTTTTGTCGTAAGACGAAAGTGATAACCGCAATGCGGACATATCTTAAAGTTTTCTTTCAGCTTGCCTTCATAAATCAGTTTATTGCAATCAGGGCATTTCTGCCAGAGGTCCTTCTTGATATCTGGTGCCTCTTTTGGCGTTATTGGAATATATCTTTTTCTGTGTCTGAATATCACTTTATAAGTCCGTATCTTTTCAAAATGTTTTCAAGTTTTTTCAGATTTTCCTCTGAAGGTGGAGTAAGAGGCATTCTGAGTTCAAGGTCTATCTTTTTCATCAGATAAAGGCAGGTCTTCACAGGTATTGGATTTGTTTCAATAAAAAGCGCTTTAAACATATCAAAAAGTTTTATATGCATTTTTTGCGCTTCATTCCAGTTATTTGATAAGGCGGCGTGCACCATCCTGCTCACATCGCCAGGCATTATATTAGCGGCAACAGATATCACTCCTTTTCCACCAACAGACATAATCGGCAATGTCAGCGAATCGTCTCCTGAAAGAACAACAAAATCATCCCTGCAAAGCGAGATAATCTTGCTTACCTGATCCAGACTTCCGCTTGCCTCTTTTATTCCAACTATATTTTTAATCTCAGCAAGCTTCGCCACTGTCTCTGGAAGTATTGAAATCCC
>JAMWBX010000201.1 GCA_023818725.1 Candidatus Omnitrophota bacterium | reverse complement strand
CTTCTTTGATTGGAGTGTCCCTTTCAACGATTTCATTGAGTCGTTCATTGCTTATTGTAATTAATGTATCAACATTTGCTTTAAGACTGTTAAGTCCTACTTCTGCCTGTTTATCCCTTTTTTCCCATTTAAAGGGAAGAGTTACCGTCGCGATGACAAGAGCGCCCATATCTCTTGCAATTTTGGCAACAACAGGTGAAGCGCCTGTGCCAGTACCTCCGCCAAGACCAGCAACTATGAAAATTATATGCGTGTTTTTCAGGATATCTCTGATTTTTTCCTGGTCTTCGTTTGCAGCATACTTGCCTTTTTCAGGGTCAGAACCGGCTCCGCCGATGCCCTGGGTTATTTTTTCACCAATTTGAACCTTAAATGAAACAGGACAGTGTTGAAGGGCTTGAACATCTGTATCTATTGCCACGGTATCAATGCTTTGAAAACTTGGGGCAATTCTTCCAACTATTTTTCCACCACCACCTCCCACTCCCACAGCTTTGATTTTTATTGGAATAATCTTGTTTTCTTCGAGAATAAAATTAGTCATGGCTCACCATCCTCCCCATATTTTTTTCCAGACATTTTCCATCTTTTTCTTTGATGCCACTAACTTTTTCTTCCATTCAGATTCCGGGTATCTTTTCTCCATTTCCTTTTTCCTTAAAAGTAGAGTTCCGACAACCGCAGAAAAACAAGGATACTGATATGAAGCTGGAAGTCCAAGGATTCCTTTCGGCGACCCAATCCTTGCAGGCCTGGAAAAAATGTTTGAGACATAATCCACAAGGCCTTTCAACTGCGACGAACCTCCGGTCAGCACAATCCCTGCTCCGATATGGAGTTTCATTTTGAGGTCGTTTTCGATTATTTTCTTTACCATGTTTCTGATGATATCGTCTGTCCTTTCATAAACAATCTTCGATATTTTGTCTGCATTTACATAGATCTTCGCGCCTGTTCCAACCATTCTGAGCTCAACTTGTTTTTCAAGTTCGGCAGATTTTTTTTCAACTAATACTGGATAATTGCACCATCCGTATTGCTTTTTAATTTCACAGGAGGCTTCAGCAGAAATGTTCAATATAAGGGAAAGATCCTTGTCAATATATTCGCCGCCATAAATCACTGAGTACGTTCCATAAAGATTTCCATCAAGATAAATAAGAAAATCTGTTGTACCTTTTCCAAAATCAATAACTATGACCCCTGATTTTTTTTCTTCTTCGGAAAGAAGGGCCTCAGCTGCAGACCATGAATGCGGGTAAACCTGGTCTACTTCAGAACCTGCATTTTTTATACACTGGATTATGTTTTCGAGCGGATTATCAAGGACAAAGCAAATATGGACAAGGGCGCCAATTGAGCTTCCAAACATGCCCCTTGGATTCTTTTTTACCTTTGTTTCTCCATCTATGAGATATTCTTGCGGAAGAAGTTTAAATATGTGGGACCCTGGTGGAACATTACTGATGTTTTTGATGTTTCTTAATAGGTTATCTATATCCAGTTCTGTGATTCTTCTTTTGGGAGTTTCAAGTGCAATTTTGTGTGAAGAGCTGAAACCTCTTACAAATCCACCACCGATACTGATGTTGACAAGAGGTAGTCCTAGTTTTGTTTGTTGTTCAAGTTCAGAAAGTACTCTTTTTATATATTCCGTGCAACCGTCGAGGTCTACAACTTTTCCCTGCCGAACAATTTCTTCTTCATATTCTATATACTCTGCTCCAATAATTTCAAGGACATCATTTCTCACAGTAGCCACCATTCCTGCTATCTTTTGTGAACCTATATCAACAGAAGCAATTGTTTCATTAATCATTGTGTTTGAAACTCCTTCACATAAGGGTCTTTGAATCTTACATCTATATATTCGAAGTTCAGGTTATTTTTTTTGCAGGCCAAAAGCACATCTTTTGCCACTTCCAGTTGTTTATTAATTTGTGTGCCGCGAATATAAATGCTTTTATCTCCCGACTTTAGTTCAATCCTGTCAAAATCTGAAATGGAAATCGCGTCTATCTTAAATAAACTTGTGATTCCATAGTAATTATACCACTGTTCAATTTCTTTTAAAACCGTCAATTTTTCCTGTTCTTTTGACCTGACGCCTGCACTTTCAGGCTTAATTCCTTCTACGACCCATCCTTTGAAATTTTCAACCAGAGGAAGAAAATAGCCATTTCTATCCATAATTGCAGCAGATTTTTCATCTACAGCAATAACCCACGGAGTTCTTATTTTCAATTTTATGATCAATGTATCGGGAAAATTTTTTTCGATGACGCAATCTTCAACGAAATAGATTTTTTTTATTTTCAAATAAACATCGGACATATCTATTGAAAGAATGCTGGTTTTTTCAGGCAAAGAGATGTAATCTTTGACGAAAGAAGCATAGTCTGCGGGTTCTATAATAATGTTTTTTAAAGAAAAAATCGAAAGTTCCTTAAAATAAGATGGAACGAGAAACCTGGCAAATAAAATTAAACCGAAAGCTACAGCTATCAAAAGAATGCGGAACAACCTTTTTATCTTTTTTTTTCTCTGCTCAATTAATTTTTCGCGCATCTTTCAAGTCCAAGTGCAATGAGTTTTTCGCAAAGTTCATCAAAAGAAATACCGGCATGTGCTGCAGCATCAGGCAAAAGGCTCACTGGAGTAAAACCAGGTATGGTGTTAACATCCAGTATAAACATCTCTCCGTTTTCCTGAACAATGATTTCCATTCTTGCACAACCCGAACAACCAAGAATCTTGTAGGTTTTTAATGCATAGTCCGACGCTTTATCAAGAAGGCTTCTGTCCATTTCTGGTGGAATAATATGAACGCTTGCTCCTTTTGTGTATTTTGCTGTATAGTCATAGAGTTTTCTTTCTGTCCTTATCTCAATGGGAGGAAGAATCTGCGGGTGTTGATTGCCAATAATTCCAATTGTTATCTCTTTCCCTTTGATAAATTTTTCGATAAAAACATCACTATCAAGTTTGAAGGTTTTACTAATAGACCTTTTCATTTCAGAAACATTTTTGACAATCGATATTCCAATTGTTGAACCAAGATTTGCCGGTTTCACCACGCATGGATAACCGAAAGGTGGTTCTGAAACAACGTTTCTTTCCACCACGACAAAATCAGGGGTTGGAATTTCATGAAACATAAGAATTTTTTTTGTAATTATTTTATTCATACATATTGCACTTGCGCACACGCCTGAGCCTGTATATGGAATATTCAATGTTTCAAGGAACCCTTGAATTGTGCCATTTTCTCCCTTTCCACCGTGCAGCGCGACAAATACACAGTCAGGTTTCAACTGCTCGAGTTTTTTCAAAAAATTTTTCTGTGCAGG
>JAMWBX010000200.1 GCA_023818725.1 Candidatus Omnitrophota bacterium | reverse complement strand
TTTTTTTTCACAGCAGGAGCCTTAAAAGAAAACTTTTTGAATATAGAGTAAATCTTGGCCGTTCACTTGGAGAAGAACTTTTGAGACCCACTTATATTTATTCTCCACTTCTTGGCAGGTTGGTTGAGAAAAACCTTATCCACGCTGCCGCTCATATTACCGGCGGTGGTATTCCGGGAAATCTGTCAAGGGTTTTGCCCGAAAATCTGGATGCTGAAGTTTACACCGATTCATGGAATGTACCCGCAGTTTTCCATATGATTCAGGAGACAGGCAGGGTCAAAACGAAGGAAATGTTCAATGTCTTCAATATGGGAATCGGATTGATTCTTTGTTTACCGGCTCGGAATAAGGAAAAAGTTAGTTCAATTGTTCAAAAAAATGGTTTCAAAGTTTTTGAAATAGGGTTTGTATGTAAGGGGAAAAAAAGAGTTGTTTTGACAAAAAAGCACCCCCGATAACTATGGAGGTAAAAGATGACCGAAATGAAAAATAATCTTTTTAGGGTTCTGGCACTTGGGATTGCTTCTCTTCATCTGGCGGGAAAGAAGGGAAAAGAAATTCTTGAGACACTTGAGAAGGAAGTAAAGGAAAAGAATCTTGAGGAAAAAATTGCAAAAAGGTTTACGGACTTGATTGAAAGAATAGGAAAGGCTAAAGATATTAAAAAGGAAAAAATTGCGGAAATTTTTGGCCTTGTAACAAGAAAAGAAATCGAGAACCTAAGGAAAGAAATTGAGAATTTGAAACATGGTAAGCAATGAATATACTTGGTATAAGCAAAAAATACCGACTTATCAATCGTGTACGTATTGTCTTACGCGTTCTGGTCAAACATGGACTTGGCTATTTTGTGGACAGGATTTTTATAGAACCGAGTTTAAGAGTTCTGCGGTTTCACCGCTATACTGCTGATAGAAAATATTTCACCCCCGGTGAAAGATTACGTTTTGTCCTTGAGGAACTTGGACCCACCTATATAAAAATTGGACAGTTTTTTAGTACCAGAGCCGATATTCTACCCGAAAGTTTTCTCAAGGAGCTTTCCAAACTTCAAGATAATGTTTCTCCTTTTCCTTTTGAGAAAGTCAAACAGATAATTGAGGAAGAATCAGGCAGGTCAATAAGTGACATCTTTTCTGACTTCTCAGAAAAACCCATATCTTCTGCGTCAATAGGTCAGGTTCATTCTGCTCGACTTGTTTCCGGGCAACATTGCGTTGTAAAAGTTCGCAGACCGGGAGTGGAGGAGGTCATTGCTCAGGATGTGGAGGTCCTAGCAGAAATATCAAAACTTGCTGCCAAGCATATTCCTGAATTAAAAAAATGGAATATTTCAGAATTACTTGAAGAAGTTGGAGAATATCTAAAAAGGCAGATTGATTTTATTTATGAGGCGAGTATGATGGAGAAATTAAGAGACTGCTATGGAAAATCTGAAATAAAAGTTCCTCGTGTATTCTGGGATTATACATCCAAACGGATTCTTACAATGGAAAAATTGCATGGGACCAAAATTGTTGACGTTGTTGAAAATAGAGATCTTTCCACTCGTCTTGTAAAAGGATTGTTTAAAACCCTTTTTGAAACTGGTTACTTCCACGCCGATTTACATCCCGGCAATATACTTATTACCCCTCAGGGAGATATTGCATTTGTTGATTTTGGTCTTGTTGGCTATTTTTCTTTTGAAAAAAGAAAATTGCTTGCAGGTGTTATAGCAGGTGTCATTAAAGGAAAAGCAGCTGAGGTGACCCCTCATATAAAAAAACTCTTCGGAATATCGCACAGAAAACTGGAGAATTTCGAGAGGGATGTTCAGTTTATTGTTGATAAATATGGTTCTCTTCCGATCAACAGGATTCATCTTGCAGACATCATCTACGATCTGATGGGAATGGCACGAAAGATGAATATAAGACTTGATTCTGATGTAGGACTTCTCGCAAAAAATTTAATGAGCCTTGAAGCAGTATGTGCCAGACTCAGCCCATCTGAAAGCATGCTTGATCTTAGCAAGGCATACTGGCAACCACTGATGAGCAGTGGATTTTTGCCACATTTATTTATTGAGGAAGCAAAAAATGTTTTAATGTCTTATAAAAACGCCATCATGGAGTTACCTGAAACCTGGGAGGAGTTTGTAAGACTTTATAGAGAAAGAGTTGAAATAGAACATAGAATCAGCCGTCAGATAGAAAGATATACAAGAAGGATTGAACTTGCCGGTATAAAAATAAGTTTCGCCATTATTCTCTTACCCGTTTTGAGTGCAGTCATCATTTCAGGCATTAAGAATCTGAGATTCGATATACTTGTTCTCACGCTTGCTGGCTTTATTTTACTGGTTGTGGTTTTACTAAAAAGTATGACACGGAGTGCTAATGAATGATTTTGTTGATGAAGTAAAAATATGGATAAAGGCAGGAGATGGAGGATCTGGTTGTATCGCCTTCAGAAGAGAAAAATTTGTTCCAAAGGGTGGTCCTTCCGGGGGTAATGGTGGAAACGGCGGTTCAATCTATTTCAGGGCGTGCAATAATGTTAAGACACTGCAGCACTATTATTACCACAGGCACTTTAAAGCAGAAAGCGGTAAGCCAGGGGAAGGGAACAACCGCACAGGAGCAGATGGTACTGACCTTGTTCTTAAGGTGCCAGTGGGGACAATTGTGATTGAAATAAGAGAAGGAGAAAAAGAGGTGATTATGGCAGATCTGGATAAAGAGGGTTCAGAAGTGCTTGCTGCAAAAGGGGGCCGGGGAGGAAGAGGAAATGCAAGTTTTAAAAGCTCTGTAAATCAGGCACCTCGAATAGCAACTCCTGGTAGCCCGGGTGAAGAAAAGTTTATAAAACTCGAACTCAAACTTATTGCAGATGCCGGAATTATTGGTTGTCCGAATGCTGGGAAATCCACACTGCTATCAAAAATTTCAAACGCGACTCCGAAGATAGCAGACTATCCGTTCACAACATTGAATCCTAATCTTGGTGTGGTGGATCTTGGAGACGGAAGGCAGTTTATTGTTGCGGATATGCCCGGCCTTATTCAGGGGGCATCCCGTGGAGCAGGTCTGGGTATCAAATTTTTGCGACATATTGAGAGGACCAGGGTGATTGTTCATCTTCTTGATCTTTCTGTGCCCGGATTGGAGAAAAGATATTACAGTATTAGAGATGAAATGGGCTATCATAGCCAGTCGCTTCTTGAAAAACCTGAAATTATTGTAGGCACAAAGATAGATTTACCAGGAAGTAGACAAAACATTCATGAACTTAAAAAAATTACAGACAGATTTTTCCTTATATCCAGTATTAACGGACAAGGTATTAAGCAGTTACTTGAAGAAATATGGGAAACCCTGATAAGATTATCGTGAGAGGA
>JAMWBX010000199.1 GCA_023818725.1 Candidatus Omnitrophota bacterium | reverse complement strand
AGATGGCAGGCAATTTTTTCTGCTCCGCCATAAGCACTATAAGGATTTATCAAAAGAATGTTCATCAGCGGTTTTTGTGAAATCTATTTTATTATAGCCAATATTGTACAAACATGTAAAATTTACCAAAGACATTTTTCAGGTTATAATATGTCTAGTGGGGGTATAGCTCAACGGGAGAGCGTCCGCCTTGCACGCGGAAGGTTGTCGGTTCGAATCCGATTACCTCCACCAGATTCAATTAATTTAAATTTCTGAATGCACACTTTTCCCTGACGGCAGACGAAATAAAAATATTACTCGAGAACTTTGTGATATTGAATTGATTCCATCTGATTAGTTAGTTCTATAAAAATTTTTCCACGCCCATATTTACTTTCGAAGATTCCAAATTCTCAAAGATGGGTTATAATAATCTATAGGCCGGGATGGCGGAATGGCAGACGCTACGGACTTAAAATCCGTTGGGAAGTAATTCCCGTGTGGGTTCGAATCCCTCTCCCGGCATTGCAATCATCTTTGAAGGGATTCGAACTGGAGCGAAGTTAAGACAATGCGAGCAAGCGCAGCATTGTCAGCGGTGGCCGAGGTCTGCCGCAGTGAGAGGCGATCCCGTTCGAATCCCTCTCCCGGCATTGCAATCATCTTTGAAGGGATTCGAACTGGAGCGAAGACGTTAAATCCGAGCAGATGAGACCACTGTCTGAAGTGCAATAGCCGTTCTACATTAAGGCGATGGTGCGTGTTCGAAAGTTATTGGTCTACGTTATGTCGTCACCATTGCGTCGAGGCATATTAACTAATATCCATCTGTTTCGCTTTAGATATTTGTGCTTTTTTCTCAGCAGGAAACCGCATTATTTTCTACGTAATTATTTGCTCGTTTTTTG
This sequence comes from Candidatus Omnitrophota bacterium, assembly GCA_023818725.1. Classification (GTDB taxonomy): domain Bacteria; phylum Ratteibacteria; class UBA8468; order B48-G9; family DTJG01; genus DTJG01. The sequence goes on along the minus strand of JAMWBX010000199.1, from coordinate 2,496 downwards.
TTGCATCCTGAGCCGGCCTAAGGTATAATTAAATTTGAAAATCGGTGGTTTACTTTATTGTTTACAAGAGTTTACAGGAAAATTCAATAGAAAAAGCAGGAATTGAAATCAACAATCAACAGTTAAGGCCACAAAATATTTCAAAAGCTTCGGCCTATCAAAGATTTAGTTTTGACAAAAAAACAAATTTTACATAAAGGGAATTTCTGTATGAAAAATTCAGAAAAATTTTCAAGATCTCTTGAAGAGATAATGACACAGGAAGAAATAGAGAGGGTTTTTATTCCAAAGCTAAAAGAAGTCGCCTATAACTTTTTTGAGATAGTCAAACACTTTATTAAACATAAAACCTCCTGTGGCAAGGAGTTTTTCGTCACTTTTACAAAAGAAAGCGATAAAATTGAATCTTTTCTTGATGATCATGGTGCTGCAAATAACAAAAGTTTCTATTATTTCAGGGAATTGACAGCTGCTATTCGATGGTTTACGCAGGCAATCTTCCAGAACCTTCATATTATTACACGGTATAATTTATACCATCTTAACCTCAGTCAGGCGAAAGGAAAGCGGTTTATTGAAGGGCTGAAAAAGAATCTTGCTTTTCTGGAAGATACGCTTGAGATTTTTTGCAAGGAAATTCTTTGTGAAGGGAAATCTTTTGGTATTGTTGTAGGCGATAAGGAACATCTGGCCGAATCTGTTGATTTTTCTGTTCCTTACAGGAAGACACTTCCTTCGGATCTTGAACAACAGGATACAGGCGATAGGGATCGTCTTATAAATTTTCTTATAAAATTTCTTAATCTCGGGCAGGACTTTGAAATGTTTTTAAATGATCGCAAAGTAGAAGAAAATATTACAGAGGAAACACTTGAAAATTTTAGATCAGCTTATCACAGATTGCAGTCCACATATGATACTTACATTGGAAATACTAATACTGCAAAAGAGTTACCCGCCCTTGCATCTTTAAGGGGACATATTTCAGTCAATCTTCACCTTCTTGAGATGGCGCGTTCCCTCATACACTTTTATGAAAGGCATACGGAAAGACTGACAAGGATTTCTGAAGATAAACCGCGTTTGAGGGATATTCGTTTCGATGATATCAAAAAGAGCGTTGAATCTTTCATTCTGCCATCTGTTTTTTCTTTTGCGAAATCAGGCAAAAACCTTGCAGAACAGATATTTAAATTTCTTGGCACAGATCCTGATGAATATGTGCTTGAAACGATATCTTTTGTTATTTCACCATACAGGATCGAGGATTTTCATTTGAGACCTGTGATGCCAGTAACCCAGATAGCTGCGAAATATTCAGTAAACATAGATTTATACTTCAATAGAAAAAGGTATGATTTAAAAAGCCCCCTTGAAATGGCGATGGCTATTCCTGATATTCGCGAAAGACTTGCTACAGAAAGCGCAAGAATAATTGTAAGGGGACCAAGAAAAGCGACAAGAGAAATTTTTGAGTTTTTCAATCAGCGTTGTGGCGCAATCCTTGAGCAAGAATTGATTAGGAAATAAATTTCACTATTTTCAAACATTGTCTTTTTTTAGGTCTTGACTACTGTATAAAAATACAGTATAATAGGTTAAAAAGGAAAGGTTATGAAAGGATTGACATCTCGACAAGCAGAAATTTTAGAATTTATCAACAGGTTTATAAAAAATAATGGATACAGTCCATCTATGGAAGATATCAGAATCTTTTTTGGTTTCAGAAGCCCAAATGCTGTTACATGCCATCTCAGGAGTTTAATAAACAAGGGTTATTTGAGTAAGGAGATAAGTAAAGCCCGCGCTCTGAGATTAAAGTTTTCCTCATCCGGTTATGGAATTCCTGTATTGGGAAAGATCGCAGCCGGCAGACCTGTTCTTATAGAGGATTTTTCTGAAGGTTTTTTATTTTCGCAAGAAGAAATGAAAGGTGTTTTTGCGTTGAAAGTTAAAGGCGATAGTATGAAAGATGCCCATATTTATGATGGAGATTATGTTATTGTAAAAAAGAATGTTGATATCAATAATGGCGATATTGTCGCTGCTATTGTTGAAGAGGAAGCCACAGTAAAGTATTTCAGGCGAATAAAAAATAAGGTTTTTCTCATTCCAGCAAACCCTTCTTATAAATCCATTGAAATAAAAGAAAATTTTATACTCGGTAAGGTAACAGGAGTTTTAAGGAAGTTATAAAATGGTGACAGATGTTGATGAACCGATAAAGGTTAAAGTAATAATTGGTAATGGCACTATCAGAATTATTTCGTTGTTCTGGAATAATAGAGTTATTCCTGTGGAAAATATAACTTACCGGTGGGTCACAAAAGCCGGTATTTATCCTGTTTTTCATTTTGCTGTGTTATGTGGAACAAGCATTATGGAAATTCATTTTAATCCAGTTAAGCTTCAATGGAAACTCGACAGGATTCATATGGAAGGTTGAAGATGAAGAAAGTTATCATTCATGTTGATATGGATGCATTTTTTGCATCA
>JAMWBX010000198.1 GCA_023818725.1 Candidatus Omnitrophota bacterium | reverse complement strand
TAAAACTCTTCAGCCCTGTTGATAAAAATCTTCAATACAGAATTTCAGCAAAGGTTTCTGGTATCTCCACTGTTATCAAACAGGGAAAAATTGATATCTCTGGCTTTTCTGCGTCAGAAGTTGAAGCAGAATGGACTGTTCCTTCAGGGGACCTTCTTGCGATCATTTCAGCAGAAATCATTGAAGACAACAAACAGATTATGTTTCTGGAACAGCCCGTTGAAGTTGGCAGAAATATTGAGATGTATCAGGCAAAAATACCATCTGAAAAGCAATCAGGCGAAAGTGCGGGTTTCGTGCATGGAAGGCCACCTGTACCGGATGAAGTTAAGAATATAGATATGAAATTCGTTTCGCCTCATGAAAAGTGGGCAAAACCCTATGCTGGCGGAACAACAAAGATGCTTTTTGTTTATCGCAATCACGCGCTTGTGCACCTGCGAGAAATACTTCAACGCGGAGATTTTGATGTTTCCCTTCTTGCAACAACATATGAAAAACCATACGAACAGATGCGGGAAATACCATCGATAATCAAAAGTTTTTCTCCTGATGTGATGTTTTTCACGGCGTTTGACTGGAAATCCGGATTTCCGCCAGGGGTGATTGAAATCCTGAAAAACTGGGTTCATCGCGGAAGAGGGCTTGTTGTGGACGCGGACCTTTCAAATAACGCTTTTCTACCTCTTGCCGAATTTATCAGGGAAGGAAAACAAGTTAAACCGATCGATAGTTTGTCGAGTTCTCCGTTTGTATTGCCGGAACTGAAATTCTATGAAATTGGAAAAGGAAGAATTGTGATTCTCAAAGGTGGTGTCTTTACAAAAGGAGATACCCTTCCAATTGGAGAATGGAGCCCAAACCCATGGATGCCAGGCTGGGAATACAATTATCCTTACCTGATTTCTGCCATTTACTGGGCTGCTGGCAGGGAAATGAAAATAAAATTCAGGCCTGTCAGGATGGAAAAAGAGGCATTTTATGTTAACTGCTCGGGTGAAAAACTTGCTGGTAAGATTACTTTCACAACAGAAATAAGGAATCAGTATTATCAACTTTATAAATCACAAAAATGCAGGATTACGCTTTCTGATTCTGAGATGCCTGTGATGATCACCAGAATCAATGAACTTCAGGAAGGACTTTCTGTTTTCAAAGTGCTTGCTACGGATGAAAAAGGAAAGATTCTCGGCTGGACATCAGGAAAGATTGAAAGACCTGCAACAATAAAAACAGATATTATATGTGATCGCCAGAATAATACATATTTCAAAAATGAGCCGGTAAGGATCACTGTGAAGATAGAAACAGCGGATGCCAGCCATAAAAATATAAAATCAACCCTGTCAATTGTTGATGCGTGGAACAGAAACATCTGGGAAAGTAAAATATCAGGTACCGGGAACTTCACAATCAATCCAGAGTTAAACCTTGTCCTTGATACCTGGCACCAGATTATATTGAAGGTTGAATGCGATGGAAAGCAGATAAGCGAAAAGAGACAACTTCTTTTTATATTCCCTCAGAAACTTCCTTTTGAAGACGATTTTTCAGTCGGATGCTGGGGACATCCCTATGGAAACCCATCTGGGGCTGTTGTTTCAACACGCTCTGCAGTAGAAAATGGAATTGACTATTTCTACAGTTATGGTGGAGAAATGGCAAGAGATCATGTTTATCGAAATCACGGACGAATTTATGGTCCGCCAAGAATCAGCGATAGCCTCTTTACAAGTTTAAGGATTAAAAGCCGGGACCCAGTAACGCTTGTTATGACGCCTTCTCTTTATCCTTCTGAATCAGAGTGGGAAAAGGTAAAAAAAGAAGTGATGGCAAAAACAGCTGATTTTACAAAAAATCTGGGCGCTTATGCAATGATGCTTGATGATGAAAGGGATCTTAAAGGTGATTATGACTGGTCAGAAACAACTCTCTCCCATTTTCCTCAATGGCTGGAAAAAAAGTATGGAACGATTTCAGAACTGAACAGGGTCTGGCAAAGAAACTATGGTTCATTTGACGAAGTTCGGCCAGAAAGAAAAGAAAATCTGAACAAAGACAATCTTGCGCCATATATTGATTTTCGTAAGTATATCGGCTGGATTGTTGAAGAATTCTATACACGGCAACCGCTTCTGTGGGTAAAGCAGGCAAATCCAAATGCCGCAGTCGGAATGCATGGCATCTACACAACAACTTCATCCCGTCCGTGGGATATGTCAAAAGTAATTCCGTTGCTTTCAATAACTGGAAGATATAATGGAGTCCTTGAAGAATGGTTCAGAACAATGGGTAAAAATTGCATACACGGTCAATACACTGGCTATGATATGCTTGGAAAACTAACATACGAAAACAGGGTGACCCTATGGAAAAATCTTTTCCATGGTTCAAGGTGGATCCTGTATTACCAGATGCGAAACCTTGTGGCCCCAGGAGGAATTTTTCAGTCAATAATAAATTATGATGGAACGGTTCGCGAGATATACAGGAGTTTATACAGGGAAGAATTAAAGGAAATCAAACAGGGCATTGGAAAACTGATTCTAAATTCAAAACCTGTCGACGATGGAATTATCTTTGTTTATTCATATACAAGCTGTCTTTTCAACAGGCACACATCATCTTATTTTGCCGCAAAAACACTTGTTGAAAATCTTGGCTATCAGCACGATTTAATTTCTTACGCTCAACTTGAAAACTATCAAATCCCGCATTCCGCGAGGATACTTTTTCTTGCTGATTGCATCAGTATGTCTGGCTCTGAAATTGAATCTGTAAAAAGATTTGTTTCTTCTGGCGGTATTTTGATTGCAGACGCTCAAAGCGCCATTTATGACGAACACGGAGTTAAATACAGGGTTTCTCCTCTTGATGAGGTATTTGGCATCGACCGTTCAAATGCTAATTATGCGCCTGAAAAAAAACAGGTAATTTTTGGCACTGAAACGATACCCCTGTGGGTTGCTGAAACAGGAATAAAAACCGCGCCTTCTGCTTATTCTTACGGAATTGCAAACGATAAAACTCCTGTTGTAATAATAAATTCATATGGAAAGGGCAAGGCCATCTATCTGAATATGCATCTTACTCCTTACTCAAGTCTTGTTTCTTCCGGAGCTGCTGGAGAGATTGTTGTTGAGCAGCCAGGAACAAAAGAAGTGGAGAAAAGCTATAAGAAGGTTTTCAAAGAAATTCTTCACAGCGTATGTCAATTAAAACCAGAAATAACAATTGCGCCGGAAGACGCATTTAAAGAGGTTTTCCTGTTCAAAGGAAAGCAGGACAAAACTGCCATTGTTGGAATAATTCCTTCTCCACAAATAAGAAATAAAACAAAAATATCCATCTTTTTGAACGAGAAAGAAGGGATAAGAACAATGTATGA
>JAMWBX010000197.1 GCA_023818725.1 Candidatus Omnitrophota bacterium | reverse complement strand
TGATTTTTGTTTGCAGCTGGCTTATTTTTATTGTGCCTCTGGTTTTGAAAAACGCCCGTCACATTTTTTTGTTTGTTAAAATTCTTATTGTTTCGTCTGCTCTTGTGGCGATATATGGAATACTTCAGCATTTTGGGTTTGACATTTTTAACTGGTCAATAAAAAATAGCGCATTATCAACATTCGGCAGAAGGAACTTTGCGGGAGAATTTTTGGTTCTGATTCTTCCTTGGTCGTTGTTCACGATTCTGGGCAGCAAAAGATTTCATAAGCTTTTTTTTGTGGTAATCTTTTCCCTTCTTGTTTTTCATCTCTTTCTCACATTTACCCGCGCAAGCTGGATCGGCTTTATTTTTTCTATGCTGGTAACAGGACTGCTTTTGCTAAAAATCGGTTTCAAAACGGCTTTAAAGAAGGCATACGCAATTTTTTTAATTCTTCTCTTTGTTCTTAACGCGCATGCGGGTGTTTTTCAGTTTGAAAAAGGCACATTGAAGAGCCGTCTTTTGATCTGGAAGACATCTATTGAGATGATAAAGAGCAGACCAGTTTCTGGCTATGGAACAGGAAATTTTGAGGTTGCCTACTACAGGTTTGCATCTGAAAGACAGGATGTTTTTATTCCACAGAACCAGAGGGTTGATAGGGCTCACAATGAGTTTATTGAGGTTGCTGTTGAAAATGGTATAATCGGGCTTTTTCTGTTTCTATTTTTTGTATTTGAGATCTATAAAATGTTCTGGCGTATTTTTATAGCCGTAGACGGAAAAATTGAGGAAAAGCTTGTTTCTGTTTTTGCGATTGCAAGCATTTCAGGTATTCTGGTCAATTCCCTCGCGTCCTTTCCACTTCAAACAAGTTCTGGATGTTTCTTTTTCTTTCTAAATTGCGGCATTTTAAGCAGGATGTACTTTTCAATCCGCGGACAGCTGCCGGCTGAAAAAAAGTTTTCCTATCCTGGCATTGCCTTTTTATCTATGGCTATGGTGTGCGCTGTGATAGTTTTTGCGGTTGCGGCCTTATATTCAAGTTATTCGCTGGAGAAATCAAAAAAAATCTTGCGGTTTGCTGTTGAAAGAAAAGACGCTGTTATGTGGCTTTTCGCTGAGATGAACATAAAAAATGCAATCAACTATAACCCATTCAATGTTGAGACATATTTCTACGCGGGTAAACTGTATCTTGTGGCTGGTGAGCTTGAAAAAAGTCGAGAGAATTTTCAAAAGGCGCTAAAGTTTAATCCATATTCCGAGCAGGTTCTTATGAATCTTGCAATTGTTCATCAGAGGATGAAAAACTTTGAAAGCGCTGAGAAATATTTTTTGAAAGCAGTTTCTATCGGTAGAAACAACAAAGACGTACTGAAGGCAATCGTAAATTTCTATCTTGAGACAGACAGACCTGACAGGGCGATATTTTATCTTAACAGGGCTTCCAGTCTATTTCCCGAAGATTCTGAAATACAACAGCTTCTTGCTGAAGCAGGTGAAAGATTGAAAGAGAAAAATGCGAAGCAGAAAATGATGGGTGGTGGAATTTAAAAGCACTTTCCCATTTTTTTAAGGTGGACAGAGCAAATATTTTAAGGATAGGGAAAATGGGGAGAAGGAAATCCCCCCCCTTTTTCTAAAGGGCGATAGAAGGGGGATTTTCCATAGGAAAAAGTGCTAAGGAGCTAATAAAGCAGTTTGTTAATGGCAGTTGAACTGGAAATTTCTGGGCACGGATAAAAAGTATTTATAAGATGCAGGAAAAAATCATTAAATTTTTTAGCGCGCGCAATATCAAAGTTTATGGCTGGAAGATTCTTAACGATGAACATAAGAGCAAAATCTCACTTTCAAAAAATGTTTTAGAAAAATCGAGAAGCGTGATTGTTTTCGGCATTCCTTTAAGTTCGCAGGTATTTGAAAATCTTGTCGATGGGCCCGACGTTCTTTATCTTCATCATTACAGGCAGGCGAACTACACTCTTGATAGAATTGCGTTTGATCTTGCGTATCTTCTTGAAGAAAACGGTTTCCCTTCAATCCCGGTGCCCGCGTCTCAAATTGTTGATTGGAAAAATCAAAAGGCGACTTTATCTCACAAGCATTTTGCTCTTCTGTGCGGACTTGGATGGCATGGCAGGAATAATCTTGTTGTAAACAGTGTTTACAGAAGTCGACTGAGGTTTGCCACAGTGCTGACCAGGTTTGAAGTCGACGATAGATTTAAAATTGTTGAGTTTGGTTGTGGAGAATGCCGAGAATGTGTTGAAATCTGTCCGGCAGGCGCAATTTCAGATTTACCTGAAAAATTTGATCACATCAGATGCTTTGAGAAAATCAAGGAAATTACAAGGAAAAAAAATATTTCTCAATACATATGCGGACTGTGTATTAAGGCGTGCGAAAATGGGCGAAATAAAAGCAGCAAAACCGGTTAAGGCTTTCTGCGCAATTCTTTTCAGGGATAAAGAAACTCTGGATGTCTCTCTATCTTTGCTTGAGAAAAAATTTGGGAAAACTGATGTTAAAAGCGAGATATTCCTGTTTAACTTTTCCGATTACTACTGCGCAGAAATGGGCGAAGGTCTGAAGAAAATCTTTGTCTCATTTGAGCAACCTATTGTGCCGGATAACGCCTGCGAATGGAAGATATTTACCAATGAAATTGAAAAGAAATTCAGCGTTTTTCCTGATAGACCATCCAGAAGGATCAATATTGACCCTGGATATCTTCGACTTTCAAATGTCGTGCTTCTCACAACCAAGGACTACAGCCACAGAATATATCTTGGAAAAGGTATATATGCTGAGATCACCCTGATCTGGAAGCAAGGAAAATTTGAGTTTTTACCCTGGACATATCCGGATTATCGCACAGAACTTGCCCTGAATTTTTTTGAAAATGTGAGAAGAAATCTGAAAGACAAGATTGCATGAAATTACTGAAAAATCTCTCAATCTTCAAATCCCCCTGCAATCCCCCTTTACGAAAGGGGGAAACTGCTTTTTACTCCCCTCTTTCCTAAAGAGGGGCGTGGGGAGATTTTTTTAGTTGTCGCTCATTCTCAAAATCCCCCTGCCATCCCCCTTTAGAAAAGGGGGAAGTATCCTGAAATCCCCCTGCAATCCCCCTTTATGAAAGGGGGAATTAAAAGAAAAAGGAATATAAGGCGATTTTAGAAATCCAACTTCGTTCATTTTTTTAAGAAAGTGAATTGCCATCAGCCTATTACAAACACAAAAAATTCTTCCCAATTTTGCTTGAAAACCACCAGCACACGCGCTCGTGTTATTATACTTAAAATCAATTAAAAGCGCAAAATGACAGGTGATACTGATATAAAATCCCCCTGCCATCCCCCTTTAGAAAAGGGGGAAATTTGTTCTCCCCTCTTTCCTAAAG
>JAMWBX010000196.1 GCA_023818725.1 Candidatus Omnitrophota bacterium | reverse complement strand
AGATATTGATACAAAAGCAAAAACAATCCTGTTAAGGGGCTTTTCAAATCTTCCGGAGATTGAGCCATTTGAAACAAGGTACCTTTTGAAAGCTGCCTGTATTGCTGGTTATCCAATGTATAAGGGACTTGCAAAACTGGTCGGAATGGAAGTAATAAACGGACTCGATACAGTAGATGATCAGATTGATGCTTTGAATTCCCTTTATGATAAATACGACTTTTTCTACTTTCATTACAAGAAGACAGACAGCGCCGGCGAAGATGGAAATTTTAAGAAAAAGATCGCCGCGATCGAAGAGTTCGATGAAAAAATTTCAAGAATCAAGCATCTAAATTTTGACGTCATATGTATAACGGGCGACCATTCAACGCCATGCGCGCTTAAAGGACATTCATGGCATCCTGTGCCGCTTGTTGTGGTATCAAAAAACCTGATACCGGACGATGTTGACCGATTAACAGAAAGGGCGTGCGCTAAGGGAATGCTTGGCACAATACCAGCGACAGACATTATGTATATACTTCTGGCTAACGCGCTTAAGTTTGAAAAATTTGGAGCATAACAAGGGAGGAACATGGAAAAAAATCTTCATAAAGCTATGAATGAGCAAATACGCAATGAGCTTTATTCAGCGTATCTGTATCTTGGCATGTCTGCGTATTGTGAGGAAAAAAATCTTCCAGGTATTGCAAAATGGATGAGAATCCAGGCAAAGGAAGAAGTAGGTCATGCAATGAAATTCTTCGATTTTATGGTTGATGTTGGAGCAAAGATTGAACTTTTGGAAATAGACAAACCACCAGCAGATTTTTCTTCAATAACAGAAATTTTTGAAAAAACGCTTGCGCATGAGAAAAAAATAACAGGAAATATAAATAATCTTGTAAATCTTGCCCAAAAAGCAAACGATAATCCGGCTCTAATTATGCTTCAATGGTTTGTTAACGAGCAGGTCGAAGAAGAAAAAAATGCCTTGCAGATTCTTGAAACATTGAAAATAATTAAGGAGCAAGGACCTGCCCTTATTATGTTGGACAGGGAGCTCGGTAAAAGAGAAGGATAAAACAATAAGGAGGAATGTGATGGAAAGAAAAGGGATAAAAATTATCAAAGGAGATGTTGAAGAAATTGTTAATGGATTGAACAAAGCTTTGGCTGATGAATGGCTTGCCTATTATCAGTACTGGCTTGGAGAAAAAGTTGTAAAGGGAAAGTTCAGAGAGGAAGCAGCAAAAGAACTTGCCGAACACGCCGGTGATGAATTAAAACATGCAAATATGCTTGCTGACAGAATTATACAACTTGGTGGGACTCCTGTTCTTAAACCAGAGGACTGGTACAAACTGACCAACTGCGGATATGATGCGCCTTCAGACCCTGCTGTTATACCAATTCTTAAACAAAATATCAAGGGCGAACAGTGCGCAATAGAGGTATATCAGAAACTTGTTGAAAAATTGAAAGATAAGGATCCTGTGACTTATTATATGGTCCTGTCCATACTCAAGGATGAAATAGAACATGAAGATGACCTTATAAACCTTCTCGAGGATATCCAGTAAGATAGGTTAAATCTGATAAAAACCGGCAGGCTTTAAGCTATAATGCCTGCCGGTAAACTTTGTCGTATTCCCGCCATAATTCAGCGGGTAACCTTTTTCCAAATGAGTTGAAAAATTTTTTTACATCTTCCAACTCTTCTTTCCACTCTTTTATATTTACATCCAGGATTTTTCTTAAATCTTCATCAGAGATATCAATCCCTGTCAGGTCAATGTCTTTCAAATGCGGTAATATACCAACACTTGTTTCCCTTCCTGACACTCTGTTTTTAACCCTGTCAATAATCCATTTTAAAACCCTGATATTTTCCCCAAAACCAGGCCATATAAATTTTCCGTTCTCGTCTGTCCTGAACCAGTTTACAGAAAAAATTTTGGGTGGATTTTTCATTTTACTTCCCATGGAAATCCAGTGATTGAAGTAATCTCCCATGTTATAACCGCAAAATGGCAACATTGCCATTGGATCCCTTCTTAAAACTCCAACCTGATGGATTGCTGCGGCTGTTGTCTCTGAACCACTTCTTGCGCCAATAAATACGCCGTGATTCCAATCAAAAGCTTCTGTTACAAGAGGAATCAACTGCGTCCTTCTTCCGCCAAAAATAATGGCTGATACTGGAACGCCTTGCGGGTTGTCAAACTCCTTCGAAAGTGTTGGGGCATTATAAATTGAAACTGTAAATCTTGAATTAGGGTGCGCTGCCTTTGTTCCTGATTTCAAGTTCCACTTATTTCCCTGCCAGTCCAGCATATTCTTACCGGGTTGTTCATCGATTCCTTCCCACCATGGTTCCATTGAATCAAGATTCAGAGCTGTATTGGTAAAAAGTGTGGGATAAAAATTATTGCATCTCAGTGTTTTCATCATATTCGGATTGGATCTCATCGAGGTTCCAGGAGCCACACCGAAAAATCCAATTTCTGGATTGATGGCATATAATCTTCCATCATCGCCAATATGAAACCAGGCAATATCATCTCCGAGTGTCCAGACTTTATAACCGGCAAGTGCTGGTTCCATCATCGCCAGATTTGTTTTTCCGCAGGCTGAAGGCATCGCGACCGCGATATAGGTAATTTCTCCATCAGGGTCTTCAACACCCATAATAACCATGTGTTCTGCAAGCCATCCTTCCTTATAACCAAGCCATGAGGCAATTCTTAATGAAAAACACTTTTTACCCAGCAGTGCATTGCCTCCGTAACCAGAACCAACGCTCCAGACAAAATTTTCATCCGGAAAATGCATTATAAATCTCTTCTCAGGGTCAAAATCTCCAACAGAATGAAGCCCTTTAACAAAATCTTCGCTATTTCCTATTTTTTCTATAACCTTCTTGCTCATTCTGGTCATTATTCGCATACTCGCAGCAACATAGGAAATATCCGTAAGTTGGACGCACGCCTTCGCAAATCGGCTGTCAGGATGACCCATCATATACGGAAGAACATACATTGTTCTTCCGCGCATGCAACCGTCTGAAATGCGTGTTAAAAGTTTCTTTGCTTCTTCTGGATGCATCCAGTTATTGTTAGGACCTGCTGTTTCTTTTTCAGGATGGCAAACATATGTGAGATGCTCAGTTCTGGCGACATCTGTAGGATGGCTTCTGTGAAAATAGGCATTTGGCCATTTTTCATTATTTAAGGGATAAAACACGGGATTGCCATTGATTTTTTCTTCTTCCATTCCTTTCTGAATAATCAAGCGTGCTTCTTCTTCGCTGCCATCGCACCAGTGGATTCTATCAGGTCTGGTTAACTCTGCCTGTTTTTCTACCCATTTTTCAAGCGGTGTTGCCATAAATGTCTCCTGTGACATTGGAGAAAATTTTTTA
>JAMWBX010000195.1 GCA_023818725.1 Candidatus Omnitrophota bacterium | reverse complement strand
CGGGGACCCCCAGAACCCCATTCTGGTGCGCTAAACCGGACTACGCTACGCCCCGAACCTGTCTATATTTTACCATTTCTAAAATATGAAATGTAGTTTATACAAAACTGGTCTGTGCCGGTAAGAACCCCTGCGGCACATCTTGCTTCAAGAATCCCTGGTTCTACAGGATCTATGATGACAGCTTCAAGGCCGAGGTACATTGCAATTGCTAAAGCGTACTTATTGATGAGTTTTCTTTTCGGCAGGCCAAAAGAAACATTTGAAAGACCGCAGATAGACCTGGTTGATGGGTATGTCTGTTTTATCATTCTAAGACTCTGTAAATAAATTTTGAAGGATTCTGAATCTGTTCCGACAGGTTGCACCAGAGCATCATAAAAAATATTTTCTTCTTTTATCCCGATATCTTTTAACTTATCATAAAGAATTTTCGCTATTTCAAGGCGCTTTTCCCATCCCAAAGGAATTCCTGAATCATCCATTGTCAATGCAACAATATAGACATCTGGAAAATTTTTTAACAGGGGTAAGAATTCAGATAATTTCTTTGTCTCGGCATTTATTGAATTCACCATTACAGGTTTATTTTTCACCAGTGGCAGACACTCAGCAAGAACATTGTGATTTGAACTGTCAAGGGAAAGTTTCACCTCAGGATAGGCGCCCTGTACTAGATTTATCAGCCATTTCAAATCATCTGCTTCATGGCTTGAACCGGTTCCGGCGTTCAGATCAAGAAAATCGCTTCCGCATTCCAGCTGTCTTTTTGCTTCTTTCAGGAAAAATTTTTCATCTTTCTTCTCAAGCGCCTCACGAACTGGTTTTCTTGTTGCATTTATTCTTTCTCCGACTATTATCATAACCTACCCCCGTGTGGTAAAATTTTATTATGGAAATTGACAAAAAAGACCTTGAGCAAATAGTTTACCAGAAATTAAAAAAATTGCCAGAATTTTTCAGGGAAAAACTTGAGAATGTTGAATTTTTTGTTGAGGACGGGGATTCCACGCACATCCTTGGACTGTATCACGGTGTTCCATATGGCAAACGGACAAACTACAATCTTGTAATGCCGGATAAGATCATTGTATACAGACGCACTTTGGAAAAAATATGCAAAAATCGTAAAGAACTCGAAAAAAAGGTTGAAGAGGTACTCTTCCACGAAATCGGGCACTACTTTGGTTTCAACGAAGAACAACTAAGAAAACTCAAATACTGAGATTACGACTGCCTGGCTTTACAAGAGGAATACCTGATTTACAATAAGGACACTCTTCCTTAAAGTAATTTTCAACTTCAATCTTCACAAGAAACTCAACCGGAAAATCTAAATTATGTTTTCCCCTCTGAACAAGGCAACAACCTCCCGCAATTTTTCCGCCATAAGATTTAACCACCTCAAGAACCTCTGAAACCGAACCACCTGTGGTTATAACATCTTCGCATACAAGAATATTTTCACCTTTTTCAATTATGAATCCCCTTCGAAGGGACATTACCTGATTTTCCCTCTCAGCAAAAATTGAACGAACGCCAATCTTTTCGGCAAGTGCAAATGAAAGGACAATTCCACCAATTGCAGGACCAATAACCGCATCGATATCCCTGCCAGTAAATCTTGCTACAAGCTCCCCGGCAAGTGTGCTCGCAATACGGGGATACTGGAGAACCCTTGCCATTTGAAAATACCTATTGCTGTGAAGCCCCGAAGAGAGTAGAAAGTGTCCTTCAAGAATTGCGCCGGTTTTTTTGAAAATTTCAAGAACTTCCTGTTCTGTCATTTCTCTTTCGGATTTGAAATAATTTTATCAATTTTTCTTATTCTTCGTAGGTGCCTGCCCCCACCAAACTTTGTTTCAAGGAAAACCCGAACAATCTCGCAGGCAAGCTCATTGGCAATTATTCTACCGCCAAGAGCAATAGCATTGGCATTATTATGAAGGCGTGCAATTTCTGCGAGAAAAGGTGTATAACACAAAGCAGCTCTGACTCCATGAAACCTGTTTGCGACTATGCTCATACCGATACCTGTTCCACAAATTAGAATTGCCCTGTCTATTCTTCCTGCTGACAATTCCGCAGCTGCCTTGGATCCATAGTCAGGATAGTCAACCTTTCTCAGTACATGTGGTCCAAAGTCAACAATTTCGTATCCCTCCTTTTTCAAATATGCAATCAAGTATCTCTTCATTTCATACCCAGCATGATCGCTCGCTATCCCTATCTTCATGCCTTAATCCTTTTTAGAACATATTTATTTATCCGTTGTTTAATTATATCCCTTATCTGGCGATATTTAAAAATATCACCACCTGCGGGATCCTGAACATCAAGGACAAATGTTCTATCGTCAGCCTCAGGAAATAATCTCAAAACAGCTTCTCTGTGTTTTTCCTCCATAGCAAAAATAAGATCTGAAGATTCAACCATCCCTGGCGTCAGGTTTCTAGGAACAAAATTCTGCATAGTGATCCCATCTTCCCTCAGTGCCTCAATTGTCTCGCCTGGTATACATTGAAAAAAATTTGGTTCAATTCCAGCTGAAATAACATCAATCGAAGGTGCTACAAAACTCTTCAGAATGGCCTGAGCCATTGGACTTCTGCAGGAATTCCCTGAACAAACAAAAAGGATTCTTCCCCTGATAAGCTTCGGTACATCCTGTGTCATATCCCAGATTGCTGACTCCCTGTCGCTAGTTTTTCCTCCATCTATAACTATTGAAACCTTATTGATAATAGAAAAATCAATCTGCTCAACACAGCAGGCACTTCCAGCAGAAGAGATATTTGCGCTTGTTGAAGCAAGAAAAGGAAAAGCATCACATAGACGATTAATAAAACTGTGCGCAGGTATTCTCAATGCAATGGCACCGTCGCTGGTTACAACGTATTTACTTTCGATTCTTGCCCTGAAAATAAACGTGTTTCTTCCAGGCCAGCGTTTCAAGATGAAAGGCAGGCTTGAATCTGGTATGAATGCCAAATTTTCTGCCTGTTGTATGTCTTTAACAAAAGCAATCAATGGTTTGGACTCCGGCCTTTTTTTAATAGCGTATATGTTTTTCTTTGCAATTTCACTTTCTCCATCGCAAATAAGGCCATACACAGTATCAGTTGGAACTATGGCTACCCCTGATTTTTTCAGGATGTCTGAGGTTTTTTCAAGTATCTCTATTTCGGAATCAGGATCGAGATGTAAAATTGTTGTCATTGGAAACTACTGGATTTGAGAGTATTCCTATCTTTTCAATTTCACATTCCACAACATCTCCGTTTTTTATCGGACTGATACCTTCCGGGGTTCCAGTCGAAATAATGTCTCCGGGATAAAGGGTGAGATATCGCGTGATAGCCATGATCAGTTCTGGAACCTGAAATATCATGTTTGTTGTCTTTGAACTCT
>JAMWBX010000194.1 GCA_023818725.1 Candidatus Omnitrophota bacterium | reverse complement strand
CAGAAGGAACTATTTTACGGAAGGAAAAGCGATATAAGAAAATGGGTCATTGTCGAGAACAGACATGAACCAACAACCATACACCTTAAAACATACATTGACAGAAGGTACAAAATTACGGTTTATTTTAGAAAAGAATACGGGGAACTGTTCGACCTTGAAAATGACCCGAATGAGAATAATAATCTCTGGAATGAGCCTGAATATAAGGAACTGAAACAGTATTTGATTAAACAGTTGCTTTTTGCTGAAATGGAAAAGGAGCCACTATGGATGCCAAGGGTCTGGAGCGCATGAAGAAAAAAGGATTCACACTGATTGAACTTTTGATTGTATTTATAATAGTGGGGTTACTTGCCGCAATTGCAATACCCATATACAGGGCAAACATTAAAAAGGTGGCCTCATCAGAAGGCGCTGCTTTGCTGGGTTCTATCTTGACAGCGCAAAAAACCTATTTCTCTGAACATGGAAGATATACAACAGATGAAAACCAGATTGGAATAGACCTTTCGGGCAATAAATACTTCAAGGATTTTATTGTCCAACATGCCGATGAAAACGGGTTTACTGCAAAAACAGTAGGCACCGGCTTATGCGAAGGTGTTGAGGTGATAATGGAGTATACAAACACTGCTGGAGCTACAATATCCCATAACGGACTTTAATATATAAATGAAAACTTATTTTTTCTCAGCGTTGATTTTGTTATTGTGGAATTCAGGATACTGCCTGCCTGCAAGAACCCTTTTTGACTTTGAAGAAAACACAAATGGCTGGGTTGTCATAGAAGAGTTTTCAAAAACAACTGCCATAGAACATAGTAAAGAAAACGCTACTAAGGGATCTGGGTGCATGAAGATAAGCGCTCAATTTCCAGAACAAGCAGGTGTTTCTGTCAGAATTAATGAAAACTGGACATCCTATCAATCCTTAAGCTTTGACATGGTTGTTGTTGAAACTCCGGTTGCGCAGGTTAATTTTTCTGTCTTTCTGAAAGACAGGGATTGGCTCTGGTATCAAACAAAAGAACAACCGATCAAATATGGTACGACAAAGATTCAGATAAACCTATCGGGTTCAAGTCTGGACCTTGTTCCAAAAGGACATAAAAAACCCTGGAATCAGTACAGCGGCGAGGAAATAAAGGAAATAGGAATAAAATTGATCTGCAAGGAAAAAACATCTATCAATGTTTACATTGATAATTTCAGAATTTCACCTGTGCTTTTTTCTTCGCTGAAAGTTAACAAAACAGAAGTTCCTCTTTATGAAAAATTTGAAATAACATTTCAAACCCCAATTTATTTTTCAAATCCGTTTGACCCTGATTGCGTCGCGATTGACTGCCACTTTACAAGCCCTTCAGGAAAACAAGTCATAATGCCTGCCTTTTTCTACCAGGACTTTTATTTCGAAGGACCAGGAATAAATGGAAGGGATAATCTGAAACCACAGGGATATCCTGAATGGAAGATAAGGTTTTCACCCACTGAAACAGGCGTCTATAAATACAAAATTGTCGCATCCTTAAATGGCGGAGAAGAAACCATTTCAACCCAGACGATGAGCTTTAAGGCAATAGCCAGCTCAAAAAAGGGCTTTGTGCGTGCTAGTCAAAAGGACATCAGATACTTTGAGTTTGACGATGGCAGTTTTTTCTATCCAGTAGGCCATAACATCAGGTCTCTTGATGATAATAGATATTCTCAGTTGTTTGGAAGACCTCTTGCGGCGCAGAGCGGAACAATAAATTTTGAAACCTGGCTGGCTGATATGAAGGAAAATGGTGAAAATTTTTTTGAAACCTGGATGGCTGCCTGGTGGATTGCAATTGAATGGAAAAAAGGATATGGCTCATATCAGGGAATTGGAAGATACAATTTAGAAAACGCCTGGAAACTTGACTGGATTCTGGAAAGGGCAGAAAAAAACGGTATTTACATACAACTTGTGATAATCAATCATGGCTCTGTCAGCACCTATTGCGACCAGGAATGGCAGGATAATCCATATAATGTTGTCAATGGCGGATTTCTTAATTCACCAGAAGAATTCTTCGTAAATCAAAAGGCAAAAGAACTCTTCAAAAAGCGGCTTCGTTATATAGTGGCAAGATGGTCATACAGCCCTTTCATTTTTTCCTGGGAACTTGTCAATGAGATGAATTTGATAGGCTCGAGCAATCAATTTTATAAGAAAGATGTGCTTGCAAAATGGTATGCTGAAATCGGAGACTATCTGGCGCAGATAGATCCGTATAATCATATGATAACCGGCCATTACACAATACTTTACGATAGCGATGTCTTCAAGCTTCCGCAGGTGGACTTCGTTTTGACCAATGCCTATTATAATGTTAACAGCGGAAATATCGTAGATTATCTCAAAACTATAGCAGACTTCAACGCAAGATTTAAAAAGCCACATTTTGTTTCTGAATATGGCGGAAACTGGAACGCAGGGCCGCAACCACTCATCGAGGCAGACCTACACAATGGAATATGGGCTGGAGCGCATCTTGAGTTTGCCGCAGTGCCTCTTTTCTGGTGGCACAATTTTATTGAGGATAAAAACCTTTATTTCCATTATAAGGCGCTTACAAATTATCTACGGGATATTGATAGACTAATAGACACCTTTGAGTCAAAAACAGTTACTATCACTGGAGAAAATCTCGAAAATCTTAAATCCCTCTGTCTTGCCAGCAAACAAAAAGCTATTATATGGATATACAGCCGGGATCGTCTCAAAAGACCACCTTCTGATGCAGACCTGCCTATCACAAAAAATAACAAGTGCAGTATTGAGGGTTTAAATCAAGGTGATTATGTGATAGAATTCTGGGACACATACTCGGGTAAAATCATTCAGAAAATCAGGGAAAGCAGTTATGATGGAACATTAAATTTTTCATTGCTTGAGATAAACAAAGATTTCGCAATTAAAATTTACAAAACTCAGTAATGGAGGAATTATGAAGAAAATTTTCTATCTCTTTGACAGAGATGGTGCGCACATTTCAAGATGGGCAAAAGCAGAAGTTGAAAAAATTTTTGAAGCCGATAGAAGGTTTTCGCTGGAAAGCGGTGTGGAACCAGCCAGGGCTTTTTCAAAAAATTATGACGCAGTAATAATTTTTGCTGGCAGTGAAAATTTAATTCAGGATGAGCAAAAAAAGCTTGATGCATATGTAAACTCTGGTGGCGCGCTTGTTTTCATAAGCCCCTGTGCTGAAAAGGAGATAGCAAGAAAGTTAACCGGAATAAAAACCATTGAAGATACTGGCATTCAGCAATTTGGCGTTTTTACAGAAAACAAAAGCCATTACATCACACAGAGGTTTCCTTCAGAGTTTCAATTAACAGACAATCTTCAACCTGTAAAAACAACAGATGCAGAAACAATTTTTTCAACCA
>JAMWBX010000193.1 GCA_023818725.1 Candidatus Omnitrophota bacterium | reverse complement strand
TGGCTGCTGGGTGGCTGGAATCCCTCTGATAAAGTTCATTTTCCAAAAATATGCAATAGTGAGGTCTGGTCGTCAAAAGATGGAAAAGAATGGAAACTTGAAACCTTTGCGCCATGGGAGGGAAGACACACTGCAGGATATGTTGTTTTCAATAACGCAATGTGGGTTATTGGCGGCGACGCAAATCAGCATCATTACCAGAATGATGTGTGGAAAAGCTATGATGGTATAAACTGGGAATGCGTAACTGATAGTGTTCCCTGGGGTCCAAGAGTTTTACACTACACAATTGTTTTCAAAGATAAAATCTGGGTCATTGGCGGACAAACCCTTCCACATTTTGCTGACGCGCCTGAAATATTTTATTCAGATGTTTGGTGCAGTAAAGACGGAAAAAACTGGAAAAAGGTCGCAGAAAACTGCCCCTGGGCCCCAAGAGGAATGATAGGCGGCTCAGCAGTCTTTAAGGATAAAATCTGGATTATTGGTGGCGGCACATATGACACTCCTGGAAAACCCGAGAGAGTTTTTTATAACGATGTGTGGTGTTCAAAAGATGGAATAAAATGGAAAAAGGTGTGTGAAAAGGCGCCGTGGCATCCAAGACAATATCACGAGGTTGCTGTATTTGATGGAAAACTCTGGGTGCTGGAAGGGTATCATAGAAACGGCGGAAACAGAAATGATGTCTGGTATTCAGAAGATGGTGAAAACTGGACAGAACTTCCTGATACGCCATGGAAACCACGACATGCCGCAAGCGTCTTTGTTTATGATGACGGACTGTGGATCGTTGCTGGCAATAATATGCAACCTGATGTCTGGAAACTTGAAAAGATAATGGAATGACATCAAAAGAAAGGTGGATTGCGGCATTAAAGATGCAACCATTAGACAGGATTCCTTTCTGGCCCAAAATTAACAGTTCCTATACCAGGCACCAGTCAGAAGATTTTAAAAATATGGAGCTTCAGCAGCTTCATAACTGGATAGGAAGCGATAAACACCAGTGGCTTAATAGGTTCATAAAGGAAAACAACTTTTCTTGAAGAAAAGAAGGAAGGAAATTTAAGAAAACTCACCTATGGCACAAAATACGGAGATCTCACCGCAATAATGAGGTTTGACACATCCTCTCAGGCATGGCATCCAGTTGAATTTCCTATTAAAAGCAAAAATGACATAAAACTGATGACAGAATGGTTTGCTGATTCATCGGTGGAAATAGACCCAGCCATTATGGAAGAAACAAAGCAGCAGCACAAAATGATGGGCGATGACGCAATCACAGCCCAGTCAATTGGAACCACTCCATTAATGGTCTTGGTACAGCATCTTACCGGCATTGAAAATTGTCACTATTTTCTTGCTGATTATACTGCCGATGTTGAAGAACTTTTTGAATTTATGCAAAAAAAGATATTGAACATAGCAGAAATTCTGGCCGAACATAGCCCTGCTGAAATTCTGTATCTGGTGGAAAATACTTCAACAACCCTTATATCGCCCCGGCAATTTAGAAAATACTGCTACCAGCACATTTTACAGTGCGCGAAATTTCTAACAAATTCGGGTAAGTTTTTTGTCCTTCATATGTGCGGATATCTCAAGGATTTGCTGAAGGACCTTGCGACTTTGCCGGTAAATGGATTTGAGGCATTCACAAGCCCACCGGTCGGCAATACAACACTTGTTGATGGAAGAAGGGAATGCCCGAACAAGTGTCTGATTGGAGGAACAAACGCAGTTTTATGGACAAAAACCGCCCAAGAAATAATAACGCAGATTGAAAAAGACCTTAACCGGTTGCAACATCACAGGGGAATCGTTATTACATCAGCTGGTGTGATGCCGCCTGTGTGTAAGCCGGAAACAATAAGAAGCGTCAGGCTGTGGTTGAAGACATATCAAATAAAGGTTTAGAAAACTTTCCTTTATTTAAGAATGCTGTTTCCCCTTCCTCTTTGAAAAAACAACCTGATTAAGTTGCTCCAGAGCCCACCCTGCTTTCCACTTTTCAGCCGTCTTCCTGGTTGTATGAAAAAATCGTTTTCTGGATGACATCAGTATTCATTGCCTTTCTATTTTACTGGGCGCCATAATTCTAATTATTCTTAATTTTTCTAACCTAATCAATCTTGCGAATCTTTTTTGAAATAAGGACATTTTACTCCCAGGCAGGCCTTATTTCCCGATGACCAGATACATTCAATCTTTCCTATTTCTATTTTATCGAATCCTTTCTCCTTCAAAAATTCAACGGCAGTTTCTAATGCAATGTAACTGCTTCTCTTACAGCATCTTGCAGGATATTTCTTCACTTTTTTTAATGTTTCTATTACTGCTTCCATGCTCTCAGCTCTTTCATCAACATGCAAAGGCGTTGTTTTGTTAACAATACTCATAACAATTCCCACGCTAAACGCACCGCCGCAAGTTCCGGCAAAACCACATGACCCTCCAGGAAAATTTTCACCCCGATACATTGCCTCTTCAATGTCCTTGTCATTTATATCATAGCCGCAATTTCTCATAGCAGATAGAATAACGCCAGGAACTAAATAATGATGCCAGTCTGCATGCACAGGAAAAATTTTTTTATTCCACTGGCTTGCTATCTCCTTCAAGACGCGCTGAAATATTTCATAAGGGTTTTTTTCTACTGCTTTAATCACTTTTTCCTTTATCAAAGGGACTACTTTCTCAAAATCTTCGTCTGTAAATCCCTGCATCTTTCTCATATAGCTACGAAAATCCCTTTCATAATAAATTTTTTTAGCTTCTGCCATTTTTTCTTTCATTGTTTTTTCGTCCATATTCATTTCCTCCTTTTTAATTTGTCATCTCTAAACTTATCGACAGGATTTTTTCTGCGCAATATCAAATTATATCACTCTAATTCAATCTATCAGATTTTCTATCAAAAAAAGCAAATTTTAGTATGTACCAGGGGAAACATAAGCAAAAGCAGTACCTTTTGTCCAAAACTTGAAATTTTAAAAAACTAAAGGAAGGGCTCGGCTGCCTTACCTCACATTCCCGGCAGTCCTGTCATACAGAAATCTTTCTTCATCGCATTGGCAATTACCCGCACAAGTCCTTGCATCAGCACCACTCTATCTGAATATTTTTCAAAGAAAAAAAGCGGTACATTTTGGACAAAATCCGAACTTTTTTTGAGCAAAATCCAGATGCTGAATTCTGACCTGTGCGTTGCCAGAGACGACACACACCCACCACCCAAAACAGGTGGGCAAAACTTCATTTCCTCCAAACCCCCTTTTTTTGCCCGCCATACCTCCTTCGCAGGCGAGTCGATGATTTTTATGCCAATAAAGCGGGTACACTATCACTTTCTAAATTGACTGATTTTATCTGCAAAATCAACAAAGTTGTCAAACCAGTATCGTTTGTAATTTTC
>JAMWBX010000192.1 GCA_023818725.1 Candidatus Omnitrophota bacterium | reverse complement strand
AACTGCTTTTGAAATCTCTCTCTGTCCCTTTTTACGAAAGTGGGAGAAACAAAAAAGGGGGGCACACCCCCTGCTACCCCCCAAATCGCTTGGCGCTGCGCGCCTGGCCCGATTGAATCGTGAAGGGGAGTTTCCCCTTCACGAGAAAAATCTGCTACCCCCGAAACAAAAAAGGGGGGCACACCCCCTGCTACCCCCCAAATCGCTTGGCGCTGCGCGCCTGGCGCGATTTGAACGCGCGACCTCTGGATTCGAAGTCCATCGCTCTATCCATCTGAGCTACAGGCGCAGTGATAACTATTTTCAGTATTTATTATACCTTACTTTCTTGAGTTTCTCGGATTCTTACGGGTTGGAGATTTTTCCCGCAAATAATACAAGGTTTGAATCTTCTTCTATGATAAAAAATAAAAATGGATGGTCTGCGCGGAATACTTTTTTTGTTTCAGGTTTGACCGCTGTTATTTTCATTACGACTCCTGTTACTGCCGCGGCTTCTGAACCTTCTTCATTTACTTCGAGATATGATTTTTGAATTGCCTTTGAGATAAAAAGATCCTTGTTTCCTGTCATTTTTGAAAAGTCAGCTAGCTGTGGATTGAAGGCCGAGTTTATTCCGAGATTTTTCAGAACCTGCAAAAGGTCAATTGTTAACTCCACCTTGAAGCGCGGTAGAAACACGTCCACCTTTTGTTTTCTCATCAACTTCTGATATTCATCAAGGTTTTTGCTGATTATTTCCACTGGCAATATTGTATCTTTTGGCAGTAAAATCAGGATCGAAAGATTCTGACATTCATAGGGTAGTTTTATAATCTGAAAATCCTCTGTTTCGGCATAAGGAAATTCTTTATCAATTAATTGCATCATCTGGACTTTCACGGACTTTTTCTTATCGAGCCAGAAGTCATCAGGTTTTGTTTCATTTTTATCAAATTGAATTAGCCACCTTCCTTTGAAATAGATGGCATTTGTAAGAACAAGCCTGGTGCCTGAATCAATATCACCTTCATTAAGAAATTTCTTGATTTTCCCTTCTGTTTTCCTTTCAGCCCAGCGATTGATTTTATTTAGTGCGACCTTTGGCATTTTTATAAAATCAACCTGATAAGATTCTGCCCTGTGGTATTTTTCAATCATTTTTGAATACGATTGCAAGAGACAAAAATCATTTTGCAGCCAGTATGCGTTAGCGAGTTTCATAACGCAGCTTGATCTTTTTTCATTCATTCTGTTGTAGAAGGATAAAAAGCCATCCAATCTTTTCTTTTCATCTATGGGAAAATAAAAAACATTTCTTATTTCTTCTGCGGTTCTGTTGTTTGCGCCTTCATAAACCATGCCGAATGCGCAGAATATGCTGAAAGGCGAGAAAAACAGGTTTCCTTTTTCGCTCTTTGCCAGTTCTGAATAAAAGCGCATGGCGAAATTATTGTTGGCTTCAGCTAGAGGCACGTTTGACTCTGTGAAGGTTTGACAATTTGAAATGTAAGCGAAAATAAGGATTCCCAGGATTTCAGCAAGCGTTTTTATTTTTTTCATTTTCTTCCCTTTTTCATTTAGACAAAATTTCCGGGAAAAAGTTCAATCAGTGTTTTCGGCAATAATTTCATTGAGTATCTCAACATCCTGTTTTATCTGGTTTGTCCTTTTTTGGAAAACGCCGACAAGAATCAGGTCGTTCTTTTTGATGTTTTGTAGCGCAAAACTCATCGCTGATTTTGTTTGAGTTCTGTTTTTACACAATCTTCCTCCGCCAAAGATCTTATATGCGATGCATGGCTTTTTGACTTTTCTTATTATCTCGCACATTTTTGGAGGGTCTGACATATCAAAAATTTCTCCATGCGAGCCTTTAATTGCTGTTAACTCCTTTTTTCCCCTTCCCGTAAGGTTGAAAAAACAGGCAAGATAAAAATCAACATCCCAGTTTTCTTCTTCTGCCATCTCAATAAATTGCGGTTGATGAGATGCCATGCCAGTAAAGTATCCAGTGTCTCTTATCATTTTAAGATGGTCCTTAACAAGTTGTTTTTTCCCTTCCATAAGTAAAATATCCAGTTGCCCACCATGATGATATATGAAAGATGGTTTTAATTTTGAGGAGACAATAAGCGAAACATTTGACTGAAAACTTGCAAATTCAGGAGCGGTTTGTGCAAACCAGAAAAACTCTTTTGCTCTGTTTTCGTTATAGTATTCTCTCATAATCCTGAGGATGTGTCTGTCTCCTCTTGCGCAGAAGGCATTGATACCGCAATTTTGCGCTTCATCCCAGGCCTTCTTTATTTCTTCAGCCGTATAAAAATCAAGCATTTCTTCATCAAGCTTTTTTGTCTGATGAGAAAATCCGCTGAATGGATTTGAACCAAGGATGATTCTTGAAATCTTATGTCCAAGAAATTCAACCTTTGGAGCAACAGTTTTCTTCATCATATTCCTTTTAAAATGGCATCTGCAATTCTCTTACCAATTTCTCTATAGTCAGCAATCTCCATAACTTTCCCGTTTATTTTTCCATACGGAATTTCAAGACACAGTCCGGGTATCCTCAAGACAAAATCAAAATAATCAGTAAACATAAGACCTGTAAGGTTTTTCAAGTCCCCGCAGACTGGTGAATTTTTCCTGTAATTTAAAAACATATATTCGCCGCCCACTGATTTTCCGATGAGATTAATCCAGTAGATTTCTTCTTTTTTTATTCTGGTAAGCTTTCCTTTTGCTCTGAATGGGAAATAAACACCTTCTCCTTCAGCGCCGCCTGGAGCGTGGAAATCAAGGCCAAGAATCGGAGTACATCTTTCTCTCCACCTTGCTATGTCCCTCTGAATCACAAGATTTTCATGTCTGCACATTTTATTCCCCCACGACCGATTGAGATCAACAGGAAAATAATCCTTGCCGTACCTGCCCTTTTCAATTCCATCAATATTTGAGAGAGGTATCGCCCAGACAACAACATCTTGCGTTTTCATACCTGCCAGATATCTCAACAACCCATCAAGCACCCAGCTTCCGGGAGTTTCTCCTGAGTGCTGCCGCGCTACAATATATACGCCTGGCTTTTTTGAACCAGCCGTTGAATAATCATTGCACAGCCTTATTATCTGGCGGTTTTCTGTGCTTACTCCGACTGTTTCCTTTTTCCAGTATCCCCTGCAATCCTTCAAAAGGTTTTCAATTTCGGGCGTCCCGTAAGGATAACACAGGGCGATATCATTTACTTTTCCCGGGTTGTCCAGCAACCACGAGACCTCGTATCGCCCATCAGGAAGTGTGTGAAATTGATAGGTTTTTCCAATTCTCCGCCACTGGCTATTATCCTTTTTTATCACTGGCAGGATATTTGAAAGATCACAACCGCCCATCAGCATATTATAAGGATGTTTGAGAACAAGTTTTATACACCTGATTTTTCCC
>JAMWBX010000191.1 GCA_023818725.1 Candidatus Omnitrophota bacterium | reverse complement strand
ATTGCCGCTCACAGCGCCAGGGTCTGAGCCCAGAAGCACTCTTAAGACATCGACTATATGAGCGCCTATATTGCCAATTCGACCTGTAGACCATTGTGCATATCCGCTATAAATCTCGCCAATAACGCCTTCCCTCAACATGTCCCTGCATTTACGCCATAATGGATGCCATCTCCTTGTGTGATTTACTGCAAGAATCACATTATTTTTTCTGCAGACATCAATAAATCTGTCTGCATCTGAAAGCCGAGTCGTGATAGGCTTTTCGCAGATAATTGCTTTAACTTTTGCTTCTGCGCACGCGATGCCTATTCCTGCATGAAATGGACTATTGGTTGCAATACTGACAATGTCGGGTTTTTCTGATTCAAGAAGATTTTTCCAGCTTTCATATGTCTTGACACCTGGAAATCTTTCTGAAAATCTCTGCCTTCTTCCAGGGTCCCTGCTGGAACCAGCCACAAGGATTACATATGGATAGTTGGACAACGCACAAGCGTGTGTTCGGTCAAGGTTTCTCACATCCTGGCCAATAGTCTTGCCTGAAACATCATCGCCTGCTCCTATGAAACCAAGTCCTATGACTGCCGCTTTAAAATTCTTCATATCAATTGTCCAATGAAAAGATATATTTTTTTTCTGCTTCAGTCAAATAATCACTGCTATCGAAAACAAAACCTTTTCATTTGCTTGACAATAATAATTGCTGGGATAGAATACTGAAACTGAACCCGTATAAAAAAAGATCAGGGAGCTCATTATGTTTCAGGACCTGAACCCAGGAAAACATCTGGTAATGGACAATTTCTCAATAGCAGACACATTTCGTTTGAAAAGAACAATCCATAAACCAGAAAAAGAACCTTATGAACCAGTCCTTGTTCCTGAAAAACCGTGGGAAACAACAGTTACAGCAGGAAAAATAATTTATGATTTCGAAAGAGAACTGTGGCGGATGTGGTATGTTGCATCCGAGTATAAGGCAAAAAAAATTAGAAAAAGTTTGATGAAAAGTAAATATGGAAATGTTGGAGAACCACAAACATCATTTCTCTGTTATGCTGAAAGCAAAGATGGAATTATCTGAGAAAAGCCATCTTTAGATATTCATCCAGGAACAAACATCTGTTTTAAGTGATACAGCGATGTTGTAAACAGCACGATCATTTACCAGAAGGATGCGCCACAGGATAGCAAATACATCCTGGTCAATCGGGACTGGTACAGCGAAATGGTCGGCGGTATTTACATTGCAAAAAGTCATGATGGCCTCCACTGGAATTACAATGACACAAAACCAGTGATTCACGGAGAAAGTGATTGTAATAATGCCTGCGTTTATAATCTGGAAAAGGGTGTTTATATGCTTTATATGAGGGGCTGGCACACTGCGGCAGCTGGTTGGAACAATGGCAAAGGAAATCAAAGAAGAAGAATCACATATTCTGAAAGCAGAGACCTGAAAAACTGGAGCGAACCGCAGGTTATTATGAGTCCTGATGAACTTGATACAAATGACTTTTATGGCATCAGTGTTTTCAGGTATGCAAATGCATATATTGGAATGCTGTGGGTCTTTGACGACGATATGTATGAAACGATTGATATTGAACTCTGCTGGAGCAGAGATGGCATAAGATGGGAAAGGCATCCTGAAAGGCCAAAATTTATTGAAACAGAAGAAAAGGGAAAGATGGGCGGATACATGGTATTTCCTGGCCAGGAACCAGTAATCTATGGCGATAATTTATACATCTATGTCAACGCCCACTCGAAATATCCGCACAATGCCCAGCCAGAAAATTCAACAAACTGGGTTTATAGAACAAAGCTCAGGATGGATTTGTTTCGCTTGATGCAGGCTCCCAAATGGGAAGTCTTATCACAAGGCCCTTTACTCTTCAAAGTGACACAATTAAAATAAATGCCGCAACTCAGGGCGGATATATCATTGCTGAACTGGCTGAACCATACTGGTTTGATCCTAAGGGGAAAGCGATTGAGGGTTTTTCAGCGAAGGACTTTGATGTTTTCAAAGAAGATAGCATCAGTCATACTCTTTCATGGCGCGGCAATAGCAATCTGGCACGTCTTAAAGGAAAAAGAATAATGCTAAAAATAGCAATGGTCCATAGCCAGCTTTACAGTTTTACAATATGAGACGAGTAATGGAGAAAATAACATTTTCTCTTATTGATGAAGGGCTTGTGGAAGACACACTGCACTTGAGAAGAGCACTGGAAGTGCCAGAATTTGAACACAAAAAACCAGTGGTGTCTCCTGGTGAAGGCATTGGCTCAGTTCTACGGGATAAAAGTGGACTCTGGAGGATGTGGTATACAATTTTTGTCACAAGAGACCCGAAAAAAGATATGGTTGGCTGTGAAACACCAATGGCTCTTGCGTTTTCAAACGATGGTATAAGATGGGAAAAGCCATCATTCAATATTGCAAAAGATCCGATTTATCACCAGCATCCAAATATTGTTGTCCATGCAAGGATGAAGGATAAAAACGGAAGGTTTCTCTCAGGGTGGGGTGGACCTGCAGGAATGTGTATTTTAGATGCTGAGACAACCCCGCATCCCTGCGCAAGAAAAAGATTCACCGGATTGTATGTTGATTTCCCGATAGATGTTATAGGAGGAATATGCATTGCTGACAGCGATGATGGAATTAACTGGACAATATGGCCAGAAAGTCCTGTAATCATTGGGCCATCAGATACTCAGAACATTCTCCTTTATGATGAAAAAATAAAAAAGTATGTCTGCTATTTAAGGCCCGTGATACATTGCGGAATGGACAGGCACGCAAACAGAAAAATCGCACGAAGCGAAAGTGAAGATTTAGTCCACTGGTCAATCCCAAAGATTGTCCTTGATACAGATGAACTTGACTCGAGCGGACTTGAGATTTTTGATGAACCAAAAATGAGAGGCGCTCGCGGAAGAAACAAGCAGTTTCAGGGTATTTCTCCATTCATCAGAAATGGCTGCTATATTGCTTTTACATGGTTTTATGATGCTGTAAAAGGTATCTTTACAAACGAACTAATCCACAGCCCTGATGGCATCGACTGGAAAAGGGAGGCGCTGAGAGAACCTTTCATTGCAGACAATAAACCGCCAGGGTTTAAAGGAAAACTGCCTGTGCCTTTTGGAAGCCCGCCTGTTGATGTCGGAGATACTATGTATTTTTATACAAGCAACACTCCATACGGTCATCATGAGATTGCAATGGCTGATATAAATGGAAGCATAAAAAACAGAAAACAGCTTCTTGAATCAAATGAAATTTATCTGCTGACGCTAAAAAGGGACAGGTGGTGTTTTTATCAGGCAGGAGAAACACAGGGAGAATTATTAAGCAGCCCAATCAACTGGGAAGGTGGAGCCAGCCTATGCATTAATGCAAAGATAGAAAAAGA
>JAMWBX010000190.1 GCA_023818725.1 Candidatus Omnitrophota bacterium | reverse complement strand
AATGAGGTTGACAAAGGTGTCACAGGATAAATAGAAGTCCTGTTGCGGCGATAATTCCAAGTGTTCCACCAAAGCCAAAAGCGACCAATGGACTGAATGTTTGCCACAAAAATCCAGTTATAATGGATGCTGGTAAAAGTCCAATTCCAGAAAGGGTTGAGTGTAATCCAAGCATTGAAGCTCTGATATTGTCGGGTGCGAGTTGGCTTACAAGAGATTTTTCAACACCTTCTGTGAGGGCGTTGTATAATCCATAAAGCCCGAGGCAAAAAATGTAAAACTGCGTGCTTCCTTTTAACGCAAAAAGCCAGTAAACAATGCCATATACGAGATAACCGCTTATTAGAACAATCTTGGGACCCACAATGTCAGAGATTTTACCAAAGGGAATTGACATAACTGCATATACGAGATTAAAAATCAGGTATGCCAGCATCATAATCAAAAGGGAACCGGTTTCCATTTGAATTCTGAGAAGCAGAAACTGGTTTGATGAATTGCCAAGAGCAAAGATAAAGGTGAATATTAGAAACAATTTCAATCTCTTTGGGAGGCTTTTAAAAGACATATTGAATCTTTGAACATTTGGAATGGTTGTGGGTCTATCTTTTACAGCAAAAAGCAGTAGCCAGCCAATTAGAGCTGGTATCATTGAAATGAGAAAAATGTTTCTGTAAAAAGCGGCGCCATAATTGTGGTCTGTTGTTTTTGTAATAATGAATATCACAACAAGTACTCCTGTGAGCGCGCCGAAAGTATCCATTGCTCTGTGTATTCCATAGGCCATACCCCTTTTCTCTCTAACTGAATAATCTGCAATAAGAGCATCCCTTGGCGCAGTTCTTATTCCCTTACCAATTCTATCAAGGAACCTTCCAGCAAATACAAATTGCCATGAGCTTGCAAAAACAAAAAAAAGCTTGCAGGGCCAGGAAAACCCATACCCAAAAAGGGCAAGGATCTTTCTTTTTCCAATCTTGTCAGACATGTAGCCGGATAAAACTTTTAGAAGGCTGGCAGCGCTTTCTGCTATACCTTCTATCAATCCAAGGATTGCAACATTTGCACCGACAATCGTTGTCAAAAAAATGGGAATAACTGGATATATCATCTCGCTGCTTATATCCACAAAGAAACTGACAAGACCGAGAACGAAGATTTGATTCAACTTATGGTCTCTCTGTATTTTGAGTAAATTTCAAAGACGATTTGCTTGTTTTTGACAAATGTTTCAACAATCTGAGGGTCGAAATCTTTCCCAGCAAGTTCTTCTACTTTTTTTATGGCCTGATCAAAGGTGACTGCCTGTTTGTAAACCCTGCTTGAACTCAGGGCATCAAAAACATCGGCCAGAGAGGCGATGCGACCATAAAGCGGAATTGCATTACCTTTTAATCCATATGGGTAACCTGTGCCGTTGTATTTTTCGTGATGGTACAGAGCAACTAAATACGCTGCCTGCAGAATGAGGGAATCAGAGCCCTCAAGCATCTTTGCGCCAACAATCGT
Organism: Candidatus Omnitrophota bacterium; assembly: GCA_023818725.1. Taxonomy (GTDB): domain Bacteria; phylum Ratteibacteria; class UBA8468; order B48-G9; family DTJG01; genus DTJG01. The sequence goes on along the minus strand of JAMWBX010000190.1, from coordinate 1,930 downwards.
ATGCGTCCTTATTATTTCCTTTTCCTCTTCAGTCAACGCCGATGGTTTCAAAAGGACGCTATCAGGAATTGCAATCTTTCCAAGGTCGTGAAGCGGGACAGCGGATTTAATCAATTCTATCTCAATCCTGGGAAGATTTAATTTATCAGCTATCAGTGCGCAGTATTCGCTAACCCGTGTGATGTGCATACCCGTTTCTCTGTCTCGATATTCTATAGCTGCAGCAAGCCTCATAATTGTCTCAAGCTGAGATCTTTTAAGGGCATCGTTCAGTTGCGTGTTAAAGAGGGCAACAACAGTTTGAAGACAGAAAGAAGCAATCCACTGATAGTCATTTCTCGTAAAATACCTTACTGAGGATACAGGACCTGCCTGTTTGTTTATAAATAACCCGTATATGTTCATAAATGGCTCTTCAAGGATCCGCAATATCAGCAAATTTGAGACAGAAAATTTTTTGAATTGGCCGGGTAGGCGTCCGTTGTAGATCTTTACCCTTTGAGAATCCATTGTCTTTAGCGCAAGAGAAACAAGTTCTGTATCTATACCTGAGTTTTCTTTGCTTACAAGGATGTTAATTTTTCCACTGCTTTTGTCTAAGCTAAAAATAACACCATCAGAAATTCCAAGTAGCGAGTTTATCGTTTGCAGGGTAATCTGGGGAGTTTTGAAAAAAAATGTGTCATGAATTGCTGGAAGATAGACACGTTTATTCATACCCGGCATTTCATGAGGCTTGATAACGGCAGCAATCTCCCTCTGTGTGGATTCAAGAACAGAAAGAAGTTCCTGACCTTTTGAGATTTCTTTTCTTGCCTCAATAAAATTCATTGTCAGAAAACAAATGTATGAAAAACCTGATGCTAAAGCCATAGGAACCGGATTAAAAAAAACATTGTGATATTTGAAGAGAAAAAAAGAAGTATAAAACAATGCTATAATGGCTATAATAAAAAATCGGGTACCTCTCCAGAAAGAAGACGAAAATGCGCCAAGAAATAAAAACATGGCAAGAATCATTATAACGACCGTGCTTTCTCGGCTAATCTTCCATATGCATGTTTCACTGAAGAGGGTATACAATGATTGCATCTGCACAAGCGCGCCATACTGCATTCCAAAAGGTGTTGGAACAAGATCTGCATTTTTGGTACCCATTATTGTATGACCAATAATCACGATCTTATCTCTAAATACATCCGGCTTGACTTTGCCTGAAAGCACATCCTCCATTGGATAGATTATCTCTGTCATGGCTTGCGGCTTGAGGTATCTTATCAAAAAACAGCCATCATCCTCTACAGGTATTATTCCTTTTTCTTTCTTAAATCCGCTGAATTTCTTAACCACGACTGGTTGCTGGTTCCGGTATATGCTTAATGCCTTGAGCGCAATATGTGGAAAATAGGTTTGGCCGAAGGCAATAAATGCCGGACATTTTCGCACAATTGTGTCAGAATCAGGGAAAACATTGATGTGTCCCAGGTGTTTAACCGCTGATTGAAAATAAGGATGGTTTTCAATAAGGGAGTCAACCCTGTAAACTGTTTCACTCATTTTATTTTTCAGTTTGTAGGGTGTAAAGACGGGCAGAATGATTTTTTCGCTTTTTGCATTTAATGTACTTCTAAGTATACTATCTGCCTTTCCTGATTGCAAAGATGGTAAAAAGATATCAGAAATAATGATTCGTGATTTACCCAGAAGATAGATCAGTTTTGCATAGTCCTCTCTATTTGGTTCATGTCCAATCTGGTGTCTGAAATTTTCAGTGGCTGTTACAAGTACGACAGGAATATTTTTTTCGGGCCTGCCAGCACTTATCTTCAAAAAGAAATCATAGATGGTGTTGCTCAGGTGGTCAAGAGAAAGGGAGTAATAAGAAAAGGAGAAAACTACAAAAATTATAATTATTACAGTCGCAAGCCAT
>JAMWBX010000189.1 GCA_023818725.1 Candidatus Omnitrophota bacterium | reverse complement strand
CCCCTGCCATCCCCCTTTATGAAAGAGGGAAATTGCTTTTGAAAATCCCCCTATATCTCCCTTTAAGAAAGGGAAATGGTGAGGGAAAAAGAGGGGCTTGGAGAAATTTCCTCAACCGATGGTATAATTTTCAAGTATTTTTTTGATTTTTTCTTTTCTGTCAATTCCGGATTTCTGACTTTTCAAAAATGAATCCTCAAATGCTGGCAAATCATTTCGATAAAATATTCCAAGTGGTATTTTTGTATCAGAATTATAGTCCCACTCTCTCGCCTTTTTCACCGCCGCTTCGAAATCCTGTTCATTATGGCCTTCCATCAGATAAACCCGCTGGCTGTAATAACTGTACATATTGTAAAAGGTTACGCAAACCTGCAAAACATCAACAATTGAAAATCCCTTATGCGATATTGCCTGCTTAAAAATATTTTTCAGCAGGTCAATTCCGTGTGAAAACCCTCTTGCGACAAAGGTTGCTCCGCTTGCCAGCATCAATTCAAGCGGATTGAACGGCATTTCCTTATTTCCATAGGGTGTTGAGCGTCCTTTGAAATCCTTTGGCGAAGTCGGGGTAAATTGGCCTGTTGTTAGTCCATATACCCGGTTGTTATGTATAATCATTGTGATGTCAATGTTTCTCTTTGCGGCAAACAAAAGATGTTCAAGCCCTTCTCCGTAAGAATCGCCATCACCTGAAAATCCAATGATTTTAAGGGTTGGATTTGCGATCTTTATCGCTTCAGCCACAGGTACCACTCTTCCATGCAAAGAGTAGAAACTGTTTAGATTTATATAGTCAACAATTTTTGCATGGCATCCAATGCCGGAGACCAGCACAAAATTTTCAGCAGGATTACCCTCTTTTATCAATTCTGTTATCACGCTTTTTATCGCATTGAGTATTGCAAAATTCCCGCAACCGATGCACCATGTGTTTTTTGCATGTGTACCTAAATTAACTTGATTCATCTCAAAATCCTTTCAAGTTTACTTTCAAGTTCATCAACAGAAAAAGGCCTGCCGTCATATTTCAAAATTTTTTCTTCAACTGAAAAACCATACTTTTTTATTAATTCTGCCATTTGAGCAGTTGCGTTGCATTCAACATCTATCGATTTTTTGACCCCTGACATCGCGTCGCTAAATTGTTTTAATGGAAAAGGATGCAAAACAACCGGCTGAATAACCTTTAATCCGAATTTTTCAGCCGCTTCAACACAAACAGGCATATTAGATCCCCAGCACAAAACTGCTGTTTCTGAATCTTTGTTTCCAAAAACATTTACGCACTGATAATTTTCCTCAATCTCGCTTAATAAAAATTCCTTTTTTCTTATTCGCTTTTCCTGCATCGTTCGAGTAATTTCAAAATCCTCAGTTGTTATTCCGAACTCGTCGTGTTCATAACTGTTCACTTTTATAACCGCATTATTTTGCGGTGGAAAACATAAGGGAGATACCCCGTTTTCAGAGTTCTGATATCTTTTATATAAGTCATTTTTATCCCATAATAAAGGGGCTGACACATCAACTTTGCCTGCTTTTTCAATATCAAAACTGCTTATTCCTTCAGCAAGAGTTTTGTCAGACAGAATAATTGCAGGAATCTGGTATTTCCAGGCAAGATTTAGAGCCGTTGCTGACCAGAAGTACGCCTGATGTTGATCGCCTGGCGCAACAACAAGTCGACTGAATTCACCGTGTCCTGAATGAATCGCATAAAACAATTCTGTTTGTCCTGTATATGTTGGAAGTCCTGTACTTGGACCTGTTCTCTGACCGAGAATTATAAGTGCAGGCAATTCAGCCATACCCGATAGACTCAAACCCTCATTCATCAGACAGAATCCGCCCCCTGAAGTTCCAACCGCAGCTCTTTTCCCAGCGTATGCAAAACCAAGAGCCATCATTATTACGGCTATCTCGTTTTCTGCATGAATTACCTGAAGATTGAATTCAGGAGCAATTTCAGCAAGGAAATGCAAAAGACCTGATGAAGGCGTCATCGGATAACCTATGTAGGCATTAAGCCCTCCTGCAATCAAGCCAAGACCTATCGCTTCATTTCCTGTAAGCACAGGCAAATGCGCCTGACCAATTTTTTCGATATCAAGCAATTTTTCTGAAAACTCATATCCCCTTTTTGCGACCTTTAAATTCAGTTCAACCTGTTTCGGTATGCTTATTTTGAAAACTTTTTCAATTATATCCCAATCAACCCCTGCGGCTTTTCCAAATGCGCCTATAAGGCAGGAGTTCTTCATAAGTTCCGGCGCATTTTCTTCTTTCAAAATGCCGGCAATCGGAATTCCTGTTCCGCATGCATCTCCGTCTAATTTGGTTTGCCCTGAATCATATATGTAAAAACAATTTTCCTTTAGTTTTTTTCGATGCAAGTTCAATGTCTCATTGTTCAAAGCAATGAGTATGTCTATTTGTTCCCTGTGAGCAAATATACTTCTTTCACTCGCCCGGATAACAGAAAATGTGTGTCCGCCCCTAATCAAAGACGGATAATCACGATGTATGAATATCCTGTATCCAGTGGAGGATAAAATATGAGCAATTATTAATCCTGCCCTATCAATTCCATCGCCTGCCTTTCCGCCAATAAGCACTGTGAAATCTTTCATATTACCATATCCCGTTTTCGCTCATAAAACACTTACCATAACTTACCCACATTCCATAATCAAGCGCCCTCTTTATAGCGGCATCTGATTCAGCGCCTGGCTGAAACCAGATTTTTTTTACACCTTTTTTACCCGCGTCGTCAACAACTTTTTCGGCTATTTCTGGTTTTACTACTATAACAACAATGTCAGGCGTTTGTTCAAGTTCAAAAAGATTTCTGTAAATTTTCTGTCCGAGAATCTCACCGTTTTTAGGATTGATACCTCTAACATTGAAATTGCTGGCAAGAAGGTCTTCAAACATCTTGTATCCAATTTTTGTTTTATCAGTTGAAACCCCTGCAAGCGCAATAAGCATCGATTTATAATTTTCACCCATAATAGCCTTCCCGGTTTAATATAATTTTACCATTGAGCAATTTTTTATACCATTTTAATCAAGTACCTTCTGTAGCTAATTTCAATCTTTTCCGCAGGTTTAAATTGATCTTTCTATACAATTTTCATTCAGGGTTAAACCGTATCTTGATTCACCAGCTACAAGCTTTGACTTTTAATCGGTCGCATATTATCATATCTTAAAAAATGCAAACAAGCCATTATAAAGGTCAATATGTAACTCAAATCGCGAAGCACTTCCAGAAATACAATACTTTTTCGACCATAAAAAAATTAGCAGAGTATAATGTTTATAAAAACGAAAGTATCATAAGAAGAGCGTCCTTAAACTAAAAAAAATGGAACTCAACCATACCCAAAGAAAACTAAAAAGACGGATCATTCAAATCTTAAAAGAACAGGGATTTAAAATAAATCCTCACGTTAGGCCAAGGGAATCC
>JAMWBX010000188.1 GCA_023818725.1 Candidatus Omnitrophota bacterium | reverse complement strand
AAAGTTCAAGGGATGTAGGGTCTATAAGTGTATTTGCCCACGAGAATTGCAGTTTGTTTTCACCCTTTTTCATTGTAAGGGTTCTGTTTTCTCTTACAAAGGTCAAGTCCGCTGAATTATAAATAGTCAGCTGGACCTTTTCTCTATCAGGCAGTGTGACAAGATCAATCTTGCCATAGGAAAGAGCGCAAAATATTATTAAAGATACAAAGATAATTTTTTTCATCTTACATTCCTCCTGTGATAGTGAAATGTCACTGTTTCTTTTGCTTTTGGCGCAAGGTTAATATGGAACTTTATAAGATTTGCATCTTCTTTTTCATACTGGTGGCTTGTTTCTTCCATATCCCATTCACCGGGAATTTCCTGTATCAGGGTAAGGTTTGCTGGAGCATCCTTGAAATTCTCAATCACAATCCGGATTATTTCGTCTGTGTCATAAAGAACCACTGAGCCGCTGTTATTCCTTCTTACATTGATTTTAGAATCCTTAATTTTTCTCTGCGTTACAACAATGTCTCTGCTGTCTCCCACATAAAGAGAGCATTTTTCTCCCACAGGCGTGTACCCTGCGTTATCCTCTCCAACAAAGATTGTTGAGCCATGACCGTCGTCCTGAAATATTCTTGCCTTGCCACCCCACAGCCCAAATTCTCCAAGACCTGATTTTCTGTCGTTTTTTATCTCGTATGATACCGGTATTCCAACATTTCCACTGACTTTTTCAGGGTCCCACGGAAGGATCCTTGCGTCAAATGTGAATTTCTTTTCAATCGGAACATTATTCTTTGTTAGAAGCAACATCTGTCTGGTTTCTTCATGAGCAACTGATTTTTCAAATGTTTCTCCATAGTCAAGAAGAATTTTTGCACTTGAAAAATCCTCTCCTGAAAAATTTCTCAAAACAAGATAGGACTGAAGATTGACTCTGGATTCGTTTTTATCTGCGACTGCTTTGTATGTGATAATTCTGTCTATGTTTTTCAAAAGATAACTTATCCTGATTTTTTCCTCAAATGCTTCAGGACTGTAAATCTGCCAGACAAGGGCGTTTTCTCCGGGCGGATAACTTACACTAACAAGTTTAACCAGTTCAGGATGAGAAAGAATTTTTATTCTTATTGAGTCAGGGTCAATACTCACGCCTGTCCAGGAAAAATCAACCTGATTTGTCCCTTTTTGAAGGGGCAATGTTCTTTCTTCTTCCACAAGGGTATAAAGTGGGTTGTCAAGCCTTATTATTGTTTCTGCCCTCTCCGGTAACGCAACAAACTTTGTGCGGGCAAGCGAAACACTGTTTAAGAGAGCTGCTGCGATTGCTACTATGATTATAGTCCTTTTCATAAAGGCCTCCTGTTTTGTTTCTGAAATGTTAGACATAAAATGCGGAAAAAAGTTCCCTAAAGAGAAAAACTGTTTATTGCCTTAACAATTGCAGGATAACTTTTGATCCATAATCCTGGCGCCATATTTTCAGATATCTGTATCCACATCCTTTTAGTTTTTCCTCCCTGGTTCAGTATTTCAATTGTTTTTTTGTAAATTTCATTTGTGCTTTTTAGATGAACTGAAGATGGAAAATTAACCAGCAATCTGGTTTCCGGCCACAAACTTATCGCGTCAGCAACTGATGTGTCATTGTCCGGTGGCACTGACATTGAATCAATGACTCTAACAGGCGATTCTTTTATTGCGGTCCAAAGTGGTTTAAGGTCCCCATCCATATGAACACCAATTAGGGTTCCGGTTTCTTCAAGAATTTCAGCGCACATTTCATATACAGGCATACAGTATTTTCTGAAGTATTTTTCACCGATCATTGGAGCAGTGATATTATCTCCAAAAATTACATAAGGAACAGGATACTTTTTTGCCACATTTCTCACGATGAGAAACACTTTCCTCTGTATTTCGATCATCTTTTTTATCACCTGGTCCATCAGCTCTGGAAAATCAAAAAGGTGCTGGCATAAGTCGTCAATCAAAACCCACTGTATCCAGAGCTGTTGATACGGAGTTCTTCCGAGGGAAACATGACAGAATCCATCGTCATTGAGAAGCTTCAAATCATTTAAAAATGCTGACAGATTTTCTTTGACAATGATGTTGTTGAGATAAAACAAAAAAATCTCATAATCCTTTTTCTCTTTAAGGAAATGTTTTTTTATTGAGCCGGCTCCTATAACTCTTTCGATAAGAGTTTCTTCAAAGATTGAGCCAACTGGCGTGTGGATAATGTGTCTGTATCCTCTAATCCCGTTTCTTTCAAAGTGTATTTTTTCAGCGATGCAGTCAGGTGTAATAAACTGATGAAGTTGAGTCCATTTCAGTAGTCCTAAGTTATTTCTTCCAATAAGTTTCCATGCATCCTGGTTTGGATTGATGTTGTAATACTGTACAAATGGAATTTTATCCACATTTTTGCCTTTCAAAATAGCCAGCATCCTTTCTTTCATAGTCATTTTAAATACTCCTTTAAACATTGTTGAATGTTTCCTCAATATAGAATAAACTATTCACAGCAAAAAACAAAAACCACAGGGAGGGAAAATGCAGATTTTAAGAAGGTCTCTCATATTTTTAATGTGCATTAGCGGTTTTTTATTTGCTCAGGTTGTCGACGAGCCACTGGGAGCAAGGTATTCGCTTGGAATGACACTGTGGCATATGGGACATAATCCAGAAATGATTGCCAGGTTTCATCAGTATTTGAAACAGCAGGGTTTTTCCCCCGAAAAACTTGTTTCTTCAAAATTAAAACAACCGCAATCAATGTTAAGGATTATTGTTGAGCCAGAAATGCTTGGTGTTGAAAATCTTGGTGGGTGGAAAATCAGCGGAAATTATATTACAAGCGGAGCGACTGACGCAGGCCCGACTGTTTCAATACCCCTAAAAATCCCAAAAGCAGGAATCTACAGATTCTGGCTTTTATATTATGCCAGGCCAGGACATAGGGGTGTCACATTTATAAAATTTTACAAAAAGGGCAATGAGAATCACGGACCCATTTTTCAGATGGATGAATTTTATGATCAGCCTCCTGAAAAAGAAGGCCCTGTGTGGAAGGATATGCTTGTTGAATTACCGCAGGGAGATTTGATTGTTAAATTAGGCCATGTCACAAGATGGTGGCATGGCAAAGGTGGTTATGATATTCGCAGGGTTGATTGTTTTTATTTGACTGAAGAGATTTGGAAGCAACCCCCATCTTTGGAAGAATTAAAAAGCATGAAAGAAAGTTCCCAGCCTGATGGAATTCAATGGACATTTTCCTTTCAACTGGACAAATCTGAATATGACAACTGGAAGTGGTGGCAGGTCAGACCTTTATCATGGGAAGAAAAGAATGAAAATCCCGCGCTATTTGAATTAAGCAGAAAATTTTGGGAAAAAGAGATTGAGCAGTTGAGCAATAAAGATTATGATGAAAAGAATCTGCCCGACTATCGCGAACCAGAAAGACAGGTTGTTTTCAATGAGATATGGAATATGGTGGCAAACCCTGTTAGAGCAAAAAGACAGA
>JAMWBX010000187.1 GCA_023818725.1 Candidatus Omnitrophota bacterium | reverse complement strand
TCTTTCAAAATCAGGAATAAAGGTTTGTTTTTTCTGTTTCATGTTATCTTTATTATATCGGGGCTAGGGTAAACTAACAATTTTTGACAGAAATGTTCGAAATGTGTATAATCTTGGCAAAATAAATTATAAATAACCTGTGGCAAAACGGAGGAGAAATGAAAACTCAAAAAACACCTGTTCCTGATTCTAAAACAAAGATAGAAAAGAAATTTTATGTTGTGGACGCGACAGGAAAAACGCTTGGAAGATTGGCTTCAAACATAGCCAGAATACTGCTCGGAAAACATAAAAGCGTCTGGGTTCCTTATGAGGATATCGGTGATTTTGTTATTGTGACCAATGCCGCGAAGATCAGGGTAACAGGTAAAAAATTGACTGACAAGGCGTATTACAGACATTCAGGATATCTCGGCGGATTGAAAAAAGAAACATTTATGTCGTTGATACAAAAGAGTCCTGAAACAATAATCGAGCATGCTGTAAAAGGGATGTTGCCCCATAATCGTCTGGGAAGGAAGTTGCTTAAAAAACTCAAAGTATATCGAGGATCAGACCATCCTCATCGGGCACAGAAACCAATAAAGCTTGAAATAGAGTAAATATTTTAAAGGAGACCGGGATGCCAAAAATTTATATAATAGATGTTACTAACAGGGATGGGGTACAAACAGCGCGGTTAGGATTGGCTAAGCTGGAGAAAACAATAATAAATATGTACCTGAACCAGATGGGAATTTTCCAGAGTGAAGCAGGTTTTCCTGTAACAAGGCACGAGATAAATTATCTGAACGCAAATATATCCCTTGTAAAAAAAGGTGTGCTTGTTCCGATAAGAATATCTGGATGGGTTAGAGCAATTGTTGAAGATGTTGTTGAGGCCTTTAAAAATGTTCCAGAACTGCAACATATTAATCTTTCAATTTCAACATCTCAGCAGATGATATTGGGTAAATTTCAGGGAAAGAGAGATTTTTCAGGGGTTATTAAGGATATGACGGCTGCTGTGGACGAGGCAAAAGCCCATGGTGCAAAATCAATAGGTGTTAATGCAGAGGATGCATCGAGAACAGAGTTAAGCCAGCTAATAGAATTTGCCCTGGCAGCAAAAGAGCATGGCGCTACACGACTGAGGTATTGTGATACGCTCGGCTATGATACACCGTTTACTATATACGAAAGGATTTACCAGCTTGCAGAAAAAACAAAGATACCTGTTGAATTGCACTGCCACAACGATCTTGGAATGGCTGTTGCCTGTTCGGTAGCAGGTGCAAAGGCTGCGATTGATGCTGGCGTAGATGTTTACATCAACACAACCATCAATGGAATGGGAGAAAGGGCAGGAAATGCTGACCTTGTATCTGTTTTGCTTGCATGCAAATACGGATCAGGAATGGCTGGAAAATACCAGCTTGATGAAAGAGTCAAGCTATCAATGGCATGGAAGATATCTCATTATGCATCTTATGCCTTCAGAGTTCCGATACCGATAAACCAGGTTGGTGTTGGAGCCAACGCATTTGCTCATTCTTCTGGGATACACGTGGATGGTGCACTTAAAGATAGAAGAAATTATGAACTGTATGATTTTGAAGAGCTTGGCAGGGGGGAACCAGAGATCATTGAGACAGGAAGAATGATTATTATGGGTGAGTACAGCGGGATAAAAGGACTCAGAAACATTTACGGAAAACTTGAGGTGGAGTTCAAGGATGAAGAAGAAGCAAGAAAAATCCTTGAACTTGCAAGATACGCAAATGTGCATACCCAGAAACCTCTGACAGATGATGAACTGCTTTTCATTGCCAGATATCCCGATGAGGCAAGACTTTTGATGACTGTGATACCATAGGATCCAAATTATGGGGCAAACAATAGCAGAAAAAATTCTTTCAAGCCACGTTGGAAAGCCTGTTTTTGCTGGTGAAATATGTGTTGCGCGGGTTGATTTTCTTATGGCGCAGGACGGAACAGCGCCCCTTGTGATAAAGGCATTTGAAGAATTAGGTGGCGACAGAGTTTTTGATCCTGAAAAGGTTTGTTTTGTTTTTGATCACAATGCACCGAGTCCTAATATGGGAGTTTCAGCTCTTCACAAGCTGATGAGAGATTTTGTGAGTAAATACGGTATAAAAAAGACGGAAATAGGCGAGGGTGTATGCCATGTTCTTATGCCTGAAAAGGGGTTTCTGAGACCGGGCCAGCTTGTTCTCGGTGCAGACAGCCATACACCCACTTACGGAGCGATGAATTTGATGGCCTGCGGGGTTGGGTCCACAGACCTTGCCATAGCAATGCTAACAGGAAAACAATGGTTCAAGGTTCCTTACAGCACAAAGATTATTTTTTATGGCAGATTGAAAAAAGGCGTTTTTGCGAAAGATATGGGCCTTTTAATGGTAAAAACCCTTACTGCCAGAGGAGCAGTTTATCAAAGTGTGGAGATAACCGGAGATGTAATTGGCGCGATTTCTATGGATGGCAGGTTTACAATAGCAAACCTTGTTACTGAAATAGGCGGGAAAAATTGCGTGATGGAATATGATAAAAAAACAGAAAACTACATAAGAACATTTGCAGGAAATGAAAAAATAAATCCTGTTATTGCCGACAGGGATGCATCTTATGTAAATGAAATCGAACTGGACGTAAGCAGGCTTGAACCACTTGTTGCAAAACCTCATGCTGTTGACAATGTTTGTGAGGTTGAGGAAGTTAGGGGTACAAAAATCAACCAAGCATTCATAGGGACCTGCACAAATGGAAGAATTGAAGACCTTGCTGTCGCTGCAAAAATTCTAAAAGGAAGAAAGGTACATTCTGATGTGAGAGCAATAATAACTCCTGGCTCAAGGAAAATTTATCTTGAAGCGATGAAAAAAGGATATATAAAAATTTTTATGGAAAGTGGCTGTTGCGTGACAAACCCTGGTTGTGGACCCTGCGTTGGAACCCATCAGGGAGTGCCTTCAGACGGGGAAGTGGTCATTTCCACCGCAAATCGTAATTTCAAGGGCAGAATGGGAAATCCGCAGGCATTTATCTATCTTGCTTCTCCAGCCACAGTAGCCGCTTCTGCGATAAAAGGAGAAATTTCAGATCCGCGAGAATTCTTATAAAATGGATATCACTTTTTTGAGTCTCTGCCAGTTAAAGGAACTTCTTGTAAGAAAGGAAATCTCAGTTTTCGATGTCATCAGCAATTATCTTGAAAAAATACACCAGACGAATAAGACCCTGAATGCTTTTATTTATATTAACGATAAATGCCTGGAAAATGCACAGGCAAGCCAGCAGCGCTACCTTGAAGGCAATGCCAGAGAACTTGAAGGTATTCCAGTAGCCGTAAAAGACAATATCTGCACAGTAGACCAGCCGACAACATGCGCTTCAAACATTCTCAAGGGATATATGAGTCCATTTGATGCACATGTGATTGAAAAACTCAAAAATGCAGGAGCGATAATCATTGGAAAGACAAACATGGATGAGTTTGCTTTTGGTTCTTCCACTGAAAATTCTGCATTCGGTCCAACCCTC